>JANYFI010000444.1 GCA_025362765.1 Ferruginibacter sp.
GTAAAAATAATATGTGTTTTGAGCCGACAGAGCAAACTGCCGACGCTATGGCGCATATGAACAAATCAGAGAAATAAGATATAAGGATACAATAATTGAAAACAATAGACGTTTTATAACTGTGTGCTTTTTTTAACACAAAAAATAATCATTCAGGTAGGTGTATGATTATTGGAATTCGAAATAATCATTACATTTGCTAATACCCCTCAAAGTTAAAACAATGAAAAATCACTCATTAGTTATTATAGCGGCTAGTGCTATAGTTTCTTTATCAGGCTGTAACTTGCTTGGTAAAAATAAAAAAGGTAGTGCTTTGCCGGATGACGGGCAGTTGCATGGCGTAGCACCAGCTAAAGGGTGGATTTTGCCTAAGCCTCCGGGAATGGTTTACATTCCACCTGGAACCTTTCATATGGGGCCCAGCGATGAAGACATCAATTTTGCCTATACAGCACGTAACAAACAGGTATCAATCAGCGGATTTTGGATGGATGCGACTGAAATTACCAATAATGAATACCGCCAGTTTACCAATTGGGTAACAGACTCAATTGCTGCTAAGCAAATGGGATTTATTAAACAGGGGCAGGATGGCAATGAGTATGTTGACTGGAAAAAGGCACATGCCATTAAATGGAATGACAAGGCAACGCTTGAAAAAATTGATGCCATGATCTTTACTCCGGATAATCGTATTTTCAACAAAAAGGAATTAGATCCTTCGAAGATTGTATATCATTCCGAAACTTTCGATTACAAAGAAGCGGCAAAACGAGAAAATGCCGGTGTGCAGCGCTCTAAATTTATCATAAAGAAAGATATAATGGCGTACCCCGATTCGTTGTGTTGGGTAAGAGATTTTGCTTATGCATACAACGAACCAATGGCAAAAAAATATTACAGCCACCCAGCTTTTGGAAATTATCCTGTTGTAGGTGTTAACTGGAAACAGGCAACAGCTTTTTGCGAATGGAGAACACATTATCTTAATTCGTACCTGGATTCCAAAAAAAGAGCTACTGAATCTGATTTCAGGTTGCCTACTGAAGCGCAATGGGAATACGCAGCACGTGGTGGCCGATCTCAATCGCCTTATCCATGGGGCGGTCCTTACCTTAGAAATAAAAAGGGTTGTTTACTGGCCAACTTCAAACCAGGCCGCGGAAATTATCCTGAAGATGGAGGATTTTACACTGTGAGGGCGGATGCCTATTGGCCAAACGACTTTGGCCTGTATAACATGGCTGGTAATGTGGCCGAATGGACTTCTTCTCTTTATTATGAAGGTGGATATTCTTTTCAACATGATATGAATCCGGATATTCGCTGGAACGCAAAAGACACAGACGTACCCCGTATGAAACGTAAGGTTATCCGTGGCGGAAGCTGGAAAGATGTAGGATATTTCCTGCAGACCAGCACCCGTAATTACGAATACCAGGATACTTCAAAATCTTATATTGGTTTCCGTTGTGTAATTGATTTACCTCCATCAATGAAGAAACACGGTAATTAATAATTCTTAATAAAATTTCTGCTTAAACTAAGTTCATGCGATAACATCTTGCAGTATTTCTACCGGAAATACTGCAAGATACTAATCACTGTATTTTTACATAATTCAATATAAAATAACCCCCTTATTAAACTTTAAAATTCAAAAATTATGTCTGCTGGTCAATCCCGTCCAATCGATCGTATTCTTAACATCTTTGTATCTGCAGCCGCTGTGCCGGTATTACTAGGTGCACTTTTCAAAATCACCCATGCACCAGGAGCTGATGTGTGGTTAAAAATCGGCCTTTGGACTGAGTCTACCATTTTTCTTGGGTATGCGCTGTTGTATGTATTTGCACCGCCTCCAGAAGCACCTATGGCAGCTATTGCTCCGGTGGAAACTGGTAATCCAGCTTTAAAGAGTATGGACAAAATGTTAAGCGAAGCTGACATTACGCCAACAAGTCTAAAAAAATTAGGCGAAGGGTTTCAAAAATTAGGCACTACCGTAAATAATATGGGTGAAATTGGCGATGTAGTAAAATCTACCGGCGATTTGGTGCTAAAACAAAAGAAGCAACATTGGCTATTGGCAGTATGGCTTCTACTTTTACCAGTACTGCAGCTACCATGGCTTCATTTAATAAAGCTTCCGAAAGCACACAAGGTTTTCACGAGCAAGTACAAGTATTGACTAAAAATTTAGGCTCTTTAAATACTATTTACGAATTAGAATTAAAAGAAAGTAACAATCACCTGAAAGCGTTGAATGGCTTCTACGGTAAAATGGCTGAAGCCAGTGCAGCGATGATGGGCAGTGTGGATGATGCCGCCAAAGCCAAAGACCAGATTAGTTTATTAGCCGGTAACCTGGGAAAATTGAACGCTGTGTACGGCAATATGCTGAGCGCAATGCAGGTAAAATAAACTTCATTTAATTTTTGTTACCAAGATCACGGCCTTTAAAAAGCCTTTTTATCCTAAAGAAACAATTCACTTAAACAATCGTAAAATCTGAAATACTATGGCTTTACCTAAAGAGCCCCGGCAGAAGATGATTAACCTGATGTATCTGGTGCTGACAGCGTTGCTGGCACTGAATGTATCAAGCGAAATTCTGAATGCCTTTAAAGTGGTAGACAAAAGTTTGCAAAATTCAAGCGCAAACCTAACGAATGCCAACTCCACTTTATACGCTTCACTAACTGAAAAACTAAATGATCCCAAAAGTGCAGAAAAAGCCAAAATATGGGAGCCAAAAGCTGAACAGGCAAAAAAGTTATCAGATGATTTTATACAATATCTGGATGACTTAAAAGTTCAGTTGAAAAAGAATTCCGATCTAACCATTGTAGATGGCAAGGAGTCTTTTAAAGAAGACAATCTTGACGCCGCTACCCGTTTGTTTGACAACCAGGGAAAAGGAAAAGAACTGGAGGCAAAATTAGCCCAATATAAAAAAGCAATGCTGGATATTGATCCGGAAATCAGGGCGAAATTTGAAAAGACCTTGCCCATTGATACCGACCCTCCTGTTGGGCAGGATGGTGTGAAAAAAGATTTTACAACAGGTTATTTTCACATGACGCCTACAGTAGCAGCCTTAACATTGTTGAGCAAATTTCAAAATAACATTAAGAATGCGGAAAACCAGGTAGTTACTCTTTGTCACTCAAAAATTGGAGAAGTGGCCGTTCACATGGATAAAGTTGGAGTATTAACTGGAATGAACTCAACTTATTTAATGCCTGGACAAGAATTGGTAGTTACAGCGGGTGTAGGCGCATACAGCTCTTCAGCCAATCCAAAAATATCTATCAATGGAAGTGCTGTAACGGTTACTAACGGCCAAGGTGAATATAAAACTACGGTAAGTGGAACTGGAGAACATACTGTTCCCATCAGCATTACTTTTAAGGATGAGAATGGTGTGGACAAAGTAGTTCCTTCAACTGTTAAATACACTGTAGGTACTCCTGGTGGTGCTGCAATTATGCTGGATAAAATGAATGTATTTTATATTGGTGTGCCGAATCCAATTACAATTTCATCTGGTTCTGGCTGGGATAAAACAACAGTAACGCCAAGTGGTTGTAATATGTCAGGTTCTAATGGTAATCGAGTAGTAACCGTAACAGGCGGAACTACTGCGAGCTTAACAGTTACTGCTGATGGTAAATCAAGTAAGTTTGATTTCAGGATTAAAACTATTCCTGATCCAATTGGTATGGTTGGCCCAAGTCCAGGTGGAAAAATTCAATCCAATATCTTTAAAGCACAGGATTTTTTACGTGCGGAACTTAAAAACTTTGATTTTGATGCAAAATTTAGTGTAGCCAGTGCTACTGTATATTTTGCCGGCGCGGGATTTACCAGTAGTGGTAGTGTACAAACTGCCACAATGAACAACGGAAGTTTTGCATCCATCAGAAGCAAACTTGATTTATGCAAACCGGGTTCTACCGTAACGTTTGATGATTTAAAAGTAGTGGGCCCTGATGGCAGGCAAAGAACAATACCACCTGTTTCTTTTGTGTTATTCTAAAATATCTTAAATATGAAAAAGTATCTTATTAAATTTTTGTGCCTGACGGTAGTGCTGACCCTTGTTTTTTCAGCGGCCGATGCACAGAAGAAAAAACGTGCTGCTACCAAGCGCAGTAACACCACTACAAAGAAAACAACCAGGGGTAAAACCAAGGCTAATATAAAGTCTGGTGGTCAGGTTGATTCCTTAGCGGCAGTGGTAGCACCACCTCCTGCACCAACAATTGATAGTTTACCAATTCAAAAAGTAAAGAAGTCTTTACGCCTGGACGAAGCGGTAGAAACAAAAGATATTATGGACCGTACTCCGTTGGCTTATGAACATTTACGTGCAGATGACGCCGTATATCGTCATAAGATATGGAGAGAAATTGACACAAGGGAAAAAGTAAATCTGCCGTTCAGGTATTCAGCCGACGAAAATAACGGTAACCAGCGTTTCATCAGCATTTTGCTAAAAGCAATTCAGGACAGTGCCGTTACTGTGTTTGACCCAATTGATGACAGATTTACAACACCACTTACTATTTCGCAGGTATCTAAGTTATTGGGAGGAGGAGGAGATACAGTTCCCCACTATAATAAAGATGGAGTTATCGATGGATATGCTTATAAAGCAAGGGAAATCAATCTGGATTCAATTTACAAGTTTAAAATCAAGGAAGAAGTAATTTTTGATAAAGAAAGTTCAAGATTATTTTGGCGTATTTTAGGTATTGCTCCTGTTAGAAATATTTATTCTTCAAGCGGCGAATACCAAGGGCCTGCTGACGTATTCTGGGTGTATTATCCTGACATGCGGCCTATTTTTGCCAAGTATCAAATCTATAACGGTAAAAATTTCGGAGCAAGAATGACTTGGGAAGAATTGTTTGAAACAAGAATGTTTAGTGGGCGAATTATTAAGAGTACCATGGACAATCCTTTCGATTTGTTTATAGCAGCTACTCCCGGACTAAAAGACAATGGAGTATTTCAATTGCTGGAAGGCGAAAGAATCAAGGAGAAAATCTTCAACTACGAACAGGATCTCTGGAGTTACTAATT
>JANYFI010000448.1 GCA_025362765.1 Ferruginibacter sp.
ATGGTTTTGAGCGTACCGATTTTGTGTATGAACCAGGTCAGTTTGCTGTACGGGGCGGCATTTTAGACATTTATTCTTTTGGAAACGAAAAGCCCTACCGGATTGAACTATTTGGCAATGAAGTGGATAGCATCCGCCTGTTTGATCCTGAAACACAGTTAAGCGAACGTAAATTATTACAAGTAAATATTATACCGAATGTAGAAACGCAGTTTGAAACCGGCGACCGGGTTTCGCTGCTGGAGTTTTTACCGGAGAATACCGTAGTGTGGACGGAGGATTGGCAATTCATTAAAGAAAAAATTGAGCAGCAGGAAGAAGACCTCGAATTGTTTTTATCTATCGCCAAAGATATTACCGCAGATAAAAAACAACTGGCTGATGAAGACAGCGAAATAAATGAACGGCTTGACATCAACGAAAATGATTTTGTAAAAGCCGCCGTGCTGGAAGAAGAAATTAAAACCAGGAACATTATTGAGCTTGCGGGCGGGGCTTATTTCACACATGCTTCGCAAAAACATATCATTGATTTTCACACCAAAGAACAACCTTCTTTTAACCGCCAGTTTGATCTTTTAATAAAAAATTTAAAAGAATACGAAGCAAAGAAATACAACATCTATTTATTTGCAGATAACCCAAAACAACTTGAAAGATTGCATGTAATCTTTACGGACCTGAAAGCTGAAATCAATGTTATTCCCATACCCACTTCAATCCATCATGGTTTTATTGATGATGACTTGATGGTAGTTTGTTATACCGATCACCAAATTTTCCAACGCTATCATAAATACAAAGTAAAGCAGGCCTTCAGCAAAAACAAAGCCCTTACGTTAAAAATGCTTCGGGAGCTGCAACCCGGAGATTATGTAACGCACATTGATCATGGAGTAGGCGTGTATAGCGGATTACAGAAGATTGAGGCGAATGGTAAAATGCAGGAAGCGGTACGCATTCAATATAAGGATGGTGATTTGTTGTATGTAAATATTTCCAGTTTACATAAAATTGGCAAGTACAGCGGTAAGGAAGGCAGTATCCCCAAAATGAATAAACTGGGCAGCGATGTTTGGAATAAATTAAAAGAAAAAACCAAGAAACAGGTAAAAGATATTGCGACAGATTTGATTAAACTGTATGCCGAAAGAAAGAGTCAGGAAGGCTTCGCATTTAGTCCGGATAATTATATGCAAACGGAACTGGAAGCCAGCTTTATTTATGAAGATACGCCTGACCAGGGCAAGGCAACAGAAGATGTGAAAAGAGACATGGAAAAGCCCTCGCCGATGGACAGGCTAGTGTGTGGCGATGTTGGATTTGGTAAAACAGAAATTGCTATCCGTGCTGCTTTTAAAAGTTGCTGCGATGGAAAACAGGCTGCCATACTGGTGCCTACCACCATCCTGGCCTATCAGCATTTTAAAACATTTGGTGAAAGGCTAAAAGACTTTCCGGTAACAGTGGATTATATCAACCGTTTTAAATCGGCCAAAGAAAAAAAAGAAACGTTACAAAGAGTTGCTGAAGGAAAAATTGATATCATCATTGGCACCCACTCTTTATTAGGTAAAGAGATGAAATTTAAAGACCTGGGTATAATGATTGTTGATGAAGAACAAAAGTTTGGGGTGGCCGCTAAAGAAAAATTAAAACAGTTAAGAACTTCCGTTGATTCACTTACACTGACAGCTACACCAATACCGCGAACGTTGCAATTTAGCCTGATGGGTGCAAGAGATTTGAGTATTATTAATACACCACCTCCCAACAGGCAGCCCATACAAACCGAAGTAATGGTATTTAATGAAGATGCCATCCGCGATATTATTTATTACGAAACCGAAAGAGGCGGACAGGTTTTCTTTATACACAACAGGGTAAAGGGTTTACAGGAGATGAAAGCGCTGATACAGGGACTTTGTCCGGATGTGAGTATTGCATTTGCCCATGGCCAGATGGATGGTGATGACCTGGAAGATACGATCCTTGATTTTATGGATAAGAAGTACGACGTGCTGGTATGTACCAATATTGTGGAGAGCGGTGTCGACATTCCCAATGTTAATACAATCATCGTAAACAATGCTCACCAGTTCGGCCTTAGCGATCTGCATCAGTTAAGGGGAAGGGTTGGCCGGAGCAATAAAAAAGCGTTCTGTTATTTGGTAGCCCCGCCTATGAGTACACTGCCTCCGGACAGTCGCAAAAGATTGAGTACATTGGAACAATACAGCGATTTAGGAAGTGGTTTTCAAATAGCCATGCGGGACCTCGATATCCGTGGCGCCGGCAATATGCTTGGTGGTGAGCAAAGTGGCTTTATTGCAGAAATTGGTTTTGAAATGT
>JANYFI010000453.1 GCA_025362765.1 Ferruginibacter sp.
CATAATACAATGTTTTTAAATTTTAACGGCTACAATGGGCTACAAAGAGGCGGCTCCGATGGAGCTGGTTCGCAACCAACCTATTTTTTTACAAAGCGATGGTTCTGATAAAAACTGTTGCCAAGTTTTTGATTAACCAACGTACTACTTTTTTCAATGCAATGTTAGCTACCATTTTCATTGCCCCATCGGGGCACCCTCTTTGTAACAACACTAACACCAATACATTTGATCCATAGTAGCATCCCCTTAAACATCGCACCTGATAGTTACATTAACTCCCTACGGGTATTACGCTTCATACAACTCCAGCGGCTGGCCATTAGGATCGTAAAAAAAGCAAAATCTTTTATTGGTTATTTCATCTATTCGTATGCCTTGAACATCAACTCCTTTTGATACCAGCTCGCCCACCGCATCTTCAATATTGTCTACTGCAAAAGCAAGGTGACGAAGGCCTTTTTGCTCAGGAAAAGATGCTCTTTCCTTAAACTCCGGAAAAGAAAATAATTCAACCTGGTACTGCCCGTTGATGGCAAGATCCAGTTTATACGATTGCCTTGACTCCCGGTAGGTTTCTTTTATAATGTCGAAGCCTAATACTTCAGTATAAAAGGCCTTGCTGCTTTCGTAATCATTGGTTAAAATGGCTACATGATGTATGGCTTTTATTTGCATGGCTATCCTTTTGTCTTTATTTCAAATTCTTTCATATTGCCCACCTTGCCCTGCACATCAAACATATGCTGCGCAATCATAACTTTTAGCCGCCAAAGCAGGTATGCATCTCCGGTAGTATGTTTTGCCTTGCTTACGTACTGGCTGATAATTTTAGAAGCTTTCTGCCAATCGGGCGTAATGAATTTTATCAGCTCCGTATCATAAAAATCATAGTCTTTCTGCTCCAGTTTTTTGCCTCCTTCGAGTAACCGGATACCTTTATTTTCATTGCAGAGTTTTGTCCATTCATCGGGATCTACTTCAAACTCGCTGAGGGTTATTTCACGGGCCAGTTTCTTTGCTTTCAAAAATTCTTTCGCCTGTATTTCATATAACCAGGTGGGATAAAAAATATTTCCCTTTTCATTGATAAAAGGCAGGTTATTCAAATACAAAATAAATACCCTTCCCTGGAATTCCTGCATGTATTTTACCAGCCAGTAATAACCACTTACATCATGCTTGTTTTGCGCAGCCCATATCCAGATCAATTGCTCAGGGGCTCTTCTCATGGCGCCAACCAGTTCAGCAATTGTTTTGTAATCATCCACTTCACCACTATCTACTTTGCCGCTATAGTCGCCCCCGTTCAACACCTGGCGCCACCACTCTTTACGGGCTTCAATGCCTTCACCAATATATATATTATTTAGTGGCCCAACGGCATAATCATCTTTGATGCAAAGTATTTCACCTGCCAGGTTTTCATCTAAATCAACCGCCTGTTGTAACACTTTTATATCGGCTTCATTAAAAACTATATGTATCATGATCTAATTAAAAATTAAGAATTAATAATTTGTTGCGTTTTTGATGAGTTTAATATTGCAGTAAGAATTTTTATAATTTCTTCGCAATCTTTTATAAACGATGCAGCAAGTTTATTTTCTAACAGATTACTACTTTTTAAAAGTCGCAACCAATACCTTGTTTCCCTGGGTTCTTAATAAGCGATTTCCAACTTATGAACAAAATCTTTTCTTGACGAACCTCCAATTGCCTCTTCTATGTTGGCGCCAATTGACGTACCGCTTCTTAAAAATTGAGTATACAAATCTCTTTCGACTTTTACTTTTTCTAGGTGATAAACAACTTTACAATCCTTAATCCAAACTGAAATGATTTATCAAGAATAATATTATCAGTCTTCATACACCTTATTTTATAGTTTAAACTAAATTTATTACTCTCCGATCCTAAAGAATTATTAATTATTAATTCTTAATTTTTAATTAATTCCACTTCTTCAACCAAATCAATTTCCAACTGAAGATTATCAATAATAAATTCCTGTCTGGTGGGCGTATTCTTGCCCATATAATATTCCAGCAATTGTTGAATATGGGTGTCAGGTAACATCATCACCGGCTGCAGTTTCATATCGCGGTTTATAAAACGGGCAAACTCTTCCGGACTAATTTCTCCCAATCCTTTAAAGCGGGTGATCTCGGGTTTGCTACCCAGTTTTTTTATCGCCGCCTGTTTTTCTATTTCGTCATAACAATAAATGG
>JANYFI010000540.1 GCA_025362765.1 Ferruginibacter sp.
CGGCGGGGTGCCCAGCCAGATTATTTTGGTGGCGGCCTTTACACTACCAGGCTCCACCTGCTCCAGGGCATTGAGGATATAATCCGGTGCTACACTTGTTTTAGGTATTTTAAAATCGAACCATTTTTGCAAAGGGTAATCATAACAGGCGCCCTGCATATAATTGAGCAATGACTTTTTTAAGCCAAAACTAAAAGTAGGATGATCGGCTCCAGTGGGATCGATATGCTCAATATCATTATTGGCGAAACTACCCATTACATCGCTCACTTTTTTTACCTTAAATTTTTCAGGGTGTAGGCCTACGGGGCTGTGCGCCGTCATGGTAAACTGGTGCCAGAAAGCGCTCTGTAAAATACCGGCTTCAAACATCTGCCTCACCATTTCCAGCGAATCTATTGTTTCCTGCGCTGTTTGTGTGGGGAAACCATACATAAGATATGCATGTACCATAATGCCTGCATCAGAAAAATTTTTATTTACTTTGGCCACCTGCGCTACTGTAATTCCTTTTTGTATTAGTACAAGCAGCCTGTCAGATGCTACTTCCAGCCCCCCAGAAACTGCGATGCAACCGGATGCTTTTAGCAACAGGCAAAGGTCTCTTGTAAAACTTTTTTCAAAACGGATATTGGTCCACCAACTTACGGTTAACTTTCTTTTGATGATTTCAATTGCCAGTGCCCGCATCATAGCGGGCGGTGCTGCTTCATCCACAAAATGAAAACCATTTTGGCCGGTTTGCGCAATGATTGTTTCCATGCGGTCGCAAAGCAATTGTGCGGCAATCGGTTCATACAATTTTATATAATCCAGTGAAATATCGCAAAAGGTGCATTTACCCCAGTAACATCCGTGCGCCATGGTAAGTTTGTTCCAGCGGCCATCACTCCATAAACTATGCATGGGGTTCACTACTTCTATGGCAGAAATGTATTTGTCTAAAAACAGATCACCGTAATCCGGCGTGCCAACCTGGCCTTGTTTATAATCGGCACAAGCAGTGTTATTGATGTATGTTACCTGTCCGTTCACCAAAGTAAAAGTGCGCTTTAATTGATCGATAGTTATTTTACCACCGAGGTATAACAACAGGTTTTCCACTGGTGCTTCACCATCATCAAGCGTTATAAAATCATAAAACTCAAATACCCTTTCGTCAGACAAAGACCGCAGTTCAGTATTGGCGAAACCACCCCCCATGGCAACTTTCACATGAGGGTAATCTCTTTTTATGAATTGCCCGCAGCGAAGGGAAGTATACAAATTACCGGGAAAGGGAACTGAAATGGCTACCAGCGTAGGATTTATTTCTTCCATTCGCTGTTTCAAAATGCTAATCAAAATATTATCAATATAGGTGGGTTTCCGCTGAAGCGAAGCATATAATTCATCGAAACTGTTCGCACTTCTTCCCAACTTTTCGGCATACCTGCTAAAGCCAAAATGGATGTCCACACATTCACTTATCAGGTCACTTAAATCTTCCAGATACATGGTGGCCAGGTGCTTTGCCTTATCCTGCATGCCCATGGTTCCGAAGGCCCATGTTAAATCGTCGAGTTGTGCAAAGCGGCTGGCTTCCGGTAAAAAATCTCTTTTGCTGATCAGATGCGCCAGCGTTGGATTTTTTCCCTGGAGGAATAAAATCACTGCATCAATGGTGCTAATATATATTTGCTGCAATACAATTATTCTGCGGGCATTGGCTGACCATTCTTTGGCAGCAATACTTTCAAACAACTTGATAAGGCCTTGTTTGCAAAAAATAGCGAGTGTTACTTCAATTCCCAGATCAGCCTGAAAAGATGAAATATGTTTGGTGTTTAAAAACCCTTTCAGGTACGCAGTAGCCGGATAAGGCGTGTTTAACTGCGTAAACGGTGGCGTAATTAAAAAAACAGGAGCGCTCAAATGTTGAAATATTTAGCTGCAAAAATATTGCTTAAAATTTAAATGAGGGAGGAAGGTATTGGTACTTGTCTAACGCAGTTGAATGTATCAAATGATGACATAAAAAAAGCATTACTTTTTTGTAATGCTCCAGTTATTTTTTGTTTTAAGATTTTTATTTCCCTCCAAAAACAGATTTCAAAATACCGGTAACCTGTGCCGCCGGATCTTTTCTTATTTTTTGTTCCTGTAAACTAATATTTAAAAACAACCCGCTTAAAGCTTTGTCAGTTACATATGCGGTGAGGTCAGGGTTTACTTTACTCATAGAAAACTTATTGTAAGTACTAAAAACATCTTTCCAGTATTTTGTAGCGTCCACTTTTACCAGGCTTGCTTCAATCACCGGCCTAAACTTTTCGGTCAACTGCATCGTAGTTGTTTTTCTCAGGTAATCGGTAGCTGCAAAGTCTCCCCCTTTTAAAATCTGCAGGCCATCTGTAACACTCATTTGCTTAATGGACGTCCAGAAAATATCTCCCACCCCACTTGCGGCATCTTCAGCAGCCCTGTTCATAGACAATATAGCCTTATCAACCAAACTCCCCATCCCCAGGTTCCGCAGGTTTTTTTCTACTTTCTCCGCTTCAGCAGGCATTAAAATTTTTATAGCCGCATCACCAAAAAAACCGTTGGTAGCACTTAATTTTTTACTGCTGCTATCAGTCCCAACCCTGAGCGCTTCTTTTAAACCGGCAATGATGTCATCGTTGCTCAAGCCTTTACCCAAGCCTCCCGAAGAACCAGGCGTAATTTTATCAAGTAAACTTTTACCGGAAGTACTGTCTTTTTTTGTCACTTTATTCATTAGGCCTTTCAAGCCCTGGGCATGCACGCCTGCAGTTAAAAAGGCGATTGCAAATACAGTAGTAATGATTTTTTTCATATAATATTTTGATTAGTCAGACAAAATTAATACTGTAACGTTTAATGTGCTCAATTAGTTTCTACCTTTATATCTTTTAACAATTTACCATGATGTCAGCTATATCATTTTGGGAGAAAGACAGTTTTTTTGCACCGCAGGATATCATTATTGCAGGAAGCGGCATTGTGGGATTATGGAGTGCATTTCACCTAAAACTAATCAATCCCCAATACAAAATCACCATCCTGGAAAGGGGGATTATCCCTACCGGCGCCAGTACCAGGAATGCTGGCTTTGCCTGTTTCGGCAGCCCGGGCGAACTGGTGGCAGACGCCGCTACCATGGGAGAAGACGCCATGTGGCAATTGGTGGAAATGCGCTATAAAGGATTGCAGCAATTAAGAAAAAACTTTACGGATTATGCGATAGATTATGATGCCTGCGGTGGGTATGAGTGCTTTTCGGCTGATTCCACGGACTGGAAAGAGGTAGCTGAAAAACTGGATTGGCTAAACACAGGATTACAAAAAATCACCGGCGAAGAAAATTTATTTAAACTGGCTGATGATAAGCTACATGCATTTGGGTTCAAAGGGTTTACTCACCTGGTACAAAACAAACTGGAAGCAGGCATCCATTCCGGAAAAACTGTGCAGGCGCTGCTGCAAAAAATACAGGGCATGGGCGTACAGGTGTTAACAAATATGACAGTACTGTCTTATGAAAATCATCATCAAGGCGTTCGGGTAAATATAAGCGCAGGTATTGATGGCAGGCAAATTTCCTTTACTACCAATCAATTACTACTGTGCACCAATGCTTTTACAAAGCAACTATTACCGGAAACAGACATTATACCTAACCGTGGCCAGGTATTGGTTACAGCCCCTATTGAACAGCTTCCTTTTAAGGGAACTTTTCATTTTGACCAGGGTTATTATTACTTTAGAAACGTAGGCAACCGGTTGCTGCTGGGCGGTGCAAGAAACAAAGATTTCGAAAACGAGCATACACTTGAAATGCAGACTACGCCGGTTATACAGGCCGCGTTAGAAAGTTTCATTCAACAGCATTTATTGCCTGATACAACCTATGCAGTAACAGATAGCTGGAGTGGCATTATGGCAATGGGAAGAGAAAAATCACCCCTTATACAATCTATTGGTAACAACGTGTTTTGCTGCGTGCGTATGAGTGGTATGGGAATTGCGCTTGCACCGGAAGCGGCTCAAAAAATCGCCGTTTTGATGAATGGCTGATGTGTTTATTCCTTAATCATTTTTTTTGTATACCTGTTTGTTCCTTCTTCTACAGTAAAAATATACACCCCCTTCGCAAAGCCAGCGACGTTAACGCTGGTTTTAGCAGTATTGAAAGTAGCGGAATAAATTTTATTCCCGGTTACGGTGTAAATGTTGATTGTTTTTACTGATAAAGATTTTAATGCGCCCAGGTATTCAACTACTGCACTTGATTGCATCGGGTTAGGATATACTTTTACTTCTATTACTTGCTTTACGGTGGCGATGGTATCTGTTGGAGGCAATGGACCGGCAGAAGCGAGCGTGCTGTCACAGGCAAAAGATGTAAGGAAAGAATTGCGAACATTCCCTGTTGCAAACAGCGCCCTCATTCTTATTTTTTGCCCATTTGTAAAAAGACTCATACAGGCATCATTGGTAAAATCCATAAAATTCATATACATGTCGCCATTACCATCAGGCGAACAATTGGATACATGCGGAAATGAGGGACAGCCATAGTTATAATATTGTTGTACCGGCGTATCGTCCACCTCATCCGAACCACAGATGGCATCGCCCCAAATATGTTTTAGCCCAAGCCAGTGGCCAATTTCATGCGTAGCAGTACGACCTTTGTCAAATGGAGAACGCACGTTGCCGGTAGTTCCAAACACGTCAAACGAGATTACAACGCCATCTGTTGCCGAAGGTCCGCCCGGAAGACTGGAATAGCCCAATGTTCTGCTACCCATATTACAAACCCAAATATTAAGGTACCGTTTACAATCCCATCCGTCGTCGCCACCTTGTGCTGAATATTTTACTGCGTCATCGGGCGAAAATGCATCCCTATTACTATACTTTCTTACAATGCCCGAAGTTTTTCTCCCCTGGGGATCCACCTGCGCAAGGCAGAACCTGATTTTTGTATCCGCAGCAAGGGCAGCAAACACCGGCGGCGTATTAATTTTATCCGCATTTAAATTACTATAATCATTGTTTAATGCAATTAGCTGCGATTGTATTTGATCAAGACTAATATTTTGATCAGCCGTATTGTACATGATATGTATTACAACAGGCACGTTAATAATATCATTGAAAGCTATATCTTTCGCTGCGGGATGCTGGCCTGCTACAGCCGTTGTTAGTGCCGCTGTTTTATTAAGTGAATTGTTTATAGAAGGATCCGCTTTAATTAACCGCTGCATATATTCAGTAGTGCCACAATTACGTTGCGCCTGCACATGCATTGAACACTGTAGCAAAAGCAATAATAGTACGCCCGGAAAAAATTTCATAAACCAAAATTTGAAGTGCAAAAAAATAATTTGGCTCAAGGGGATATAACGATACTGTCAGAGGTATTGGCGTAGCGGATTAAGGCAGAACAATAGAAAAGATGGGATTTTTAGTCTCAGAATAAAAACTGCGGTATTGACAAATGGGGTTTGTTTACAAATATCCGTTTCAGAGATGGCATAAAAATAAGGACAATATCATTACCGGCAAAAAATATTTGTATTCTTTTATCGGTGCGCACGCTAAAAACCTGCCGGGC
>JANYFI010000542.1 GCA_025362765.1 Ferruginibacter sp.
TAAGGCCGTAATAGCGGGGTTTTCAATCGGTTGTTTTAAATAGGTAGGTACGTCAGCCCTTACGCCATAGGTAAGTTTGAAGTTTGAGTTGGGATTAAATTCATCCTGTAGATACACGCCCAGCTGGCCAATTTTTAAATCAGCGGAAAACACTTTAGGCTGGCCGGGCACCAGTGAATAAGTATACGAAAAAAAGGCAGGTTGGGCGTCTGTGATAAAATCATTCAGGCTATTGTAAATGTAGAAGCTCTCAGAACCTCCCATAAAAGCATTGCCCACTTTTTGATATTCGTAAGTGGCACCTGCTGTAATGGTATGCTTGCCGGCAAATAAAGTAAAATTATCTGTGATAGTGGCCACATTGTTAATTACTTCATTGTTCCTCGTAAAAGGATCTGTACCCGCACTCATATAATTTCTGTTTTTTGTAATGCCGGGGATATTGCCGGTTGTGTCAAATATCTCAATGGTGGGAAAAATACCGCCCCCACTGGTTCTTACATCATTTATATGGGTATAGGCAAACAATAATTGGTTGGATATACGGCTGTTGAAATTACTATTCAGTTCCAGTGTAGCAGATTTCACTATGTGATTGGTACCGTAATCTGAGTTGGAAAAACCAATTGACTGGTTACTGTTTCGGTTATTGGGTAATCTTGACTGAGCCGTTGCTGACCCCACAATAAAACCGCCTGCACCGCTGTTAGGTACGCTGCTGCCATTTAATGGTGATTGATCGCTGCCTTTGAAATCGCTATATTTTAAAACAAGCTTATGTATGCTGTTTATGTTCCAGTTTATTTTGGCAAGAAATTTATGGTTTTTTGTTTCAAAGTTTGGCCGATTATCATACACTCCGGCGTCATAATTATACTTGGATTTTAATGCTGCGGCAAATTTATCCAGCGAATCTTTCGGCGAAGCAGAAGGCTGGCCCGATGCCGTGGACCCCTTGGGTACAAAGGTGTTTGGGTTTGGGGTAGAAGCATTTTCCCATTCAGCGTTTATAAAGAAAAATAATTTATTTTTTATAATCGGGCCACCCAGGCTGGCACCGTATACCTTATTTTTTTGTGGGGTTGGCGTTAGTACTGTACTGCCAATATGCTTGCCATTAAAACTTTGGTCGCGGTAAAAACCGTAGGCTGTTCCATGCAGGGTATTGGTACCGCTTTTAGTGGTAACGTTTAAACCTGCACCGGTAAAACCAGACTGCCTTACATCATACGGTGCAATGTTAACAGAAACCTGGTCCAAGGCATCTATTGAAATGGGGCTGGCTCCACCGCCTGGTTGGGGATCAGTAGAAAGGCCGAAATTATTATTCAGGTTTGCACCGTCAATTTGCAGGTTGTTAAATCTACCGTCCCTGCCTGCAAAACTATTGCCGGCACTGGCTTGAGGGGTAAGTCGTGTAAAATCTGTAATACTCCTGCTAATGGATGGCAGGGTGGCGAGTTGCCTTGAATTAAACACGGTACTGGCGCCAGTTTTTGACCTGTTAATGCGGCTGGTGGAAGTAACGGTTACTTCTGTTAAAATGGCCGTGACCGGATTTAAAATTACGTCTGCCGAGAATGGCTCGCCTAAGTTAAGATTAATGTTACCTGTTATTTGTTTTGTGTACCCAACAGACTCAATGGTTAATTCGTAAGGTCCGCCGACCAGGGTATTTGGAATTGAAAAATTACCATCTTTTTTTGACGTAGTAATATATTTTGTTCCGGTAGGTTGATGCACAGCGGTGATGGTAGCTCCTGGCAGCGGAGCACCATTGCCGGATTTTACAAAACCAACAATACTACTGGTAGTAACCTGGGCACTAACGGCAAAAGATGTAGCAATCAGGACCAGCATAGCGAAAAGAATCTTTTTGGTATACATACTTCTAATTTTTAATGCACAAAGGACGGTAAATATTAGCTACAATTGTTAAATTAGGTTACAAGTTGTAAAAGGCCTAACCAAACAGGCCAACGCTGCTTTAGCAAAAACTATTTCTTATTCCGCAAACAGTAACCGAGCAGTAAAGGGTAAACCTTGTTAACTTTGCAAAAAATATAAATTACTGATGTTAGATAGTATTGAAAGCGCCATTGCGGACATTAAAAATGGTAAACTGGTAATTGTGGTAGATGATGAAGACAGGGAAAATGAAGGCGATTTTATTACCGCCGCTCAAAACGTGACACCCGAAAT
>JANYFI010000560.1 GCA_025362765.1 Ferruginibacter sp.
TAGGCTATGTAAAATTAGGCCAGAGCAGCAATACGCTTTCTGGTGGCGAAGCACAACGGGTAAAGCTGGCTTCTTTTTTAGGAAAAGGAAAATCGCAGGGGCAGATATTTTTTATTTTTGATGAACCTACTACCGGTCTGCATTTTCACGATATAAAGAAACTGCTTGCATCCTTTAATGCTTTGATAGAACAAGGGCATACCATTTTAGTGATTGAGCACAATACCGATGTAATAAAATCCGCCGATTGGGTGATTGACCTTGGCCCCGAAGCGGGTGATGCCGGAGGTAACCTGGTGTTTGCGGGAAAGCCTGCCGATTTGAAGAAATGTAAAGAAAGTTATACCGGGAGGTTTTTGTAACAAATCATCGGCTTTCTGTACATAAAAATGTTGGTAATACAGCAAGGGCCACAATGAGGAGGCTGAAGCTACATTGAAAATAAATGCTGAACGGTGCGACGCCACTGAAGTATAATGCGGTTGTAATGCCGGGTAAAAAAAATCCTGATCGTAAGTAATGATCAGGATTTTTTATTGCTATCGTTGAATGCTATCTTAACCTGTTACTATCCTTTATCAACTTTTCATCTTTATTAATTCCGCTGGCAGCCAATACCAGTGCAGCTATTACAACGAGATGCAAAACCGCAGTAAAAGCAAAATCGCCTCTGGAAAAATCTTTGAGGGCACGGAAATACAAAACAAGTAAAAGCACATCCAACAAAATAGCGGCCATACAAAGCCTTAACTGTGTTACCCTGTTTTTAAATAAAAAAATAGTGATGAGTGTTAACACACCCAGGCCAATAGTGGCTATCATCAACAGTAAATTTTCAGTACCATTTAACTGGTGGTATAAATTATCCGTTAAATAAGTGCCGCTGTAAAAAGATAATTTTAACGTAAGAAAACTAACGATGGAAGCTATTAAAAGCCAAACAGATTGAATGCGCTGTATCATACAATAATATTGATGTTATCCCAATTCTGGGTATAAAATAAACTGTCCCATAAATTCATTTACCTGGCCACGAATGGTGCTGATGACTTTTTCATCGTCCGCGTTCATTAATACATTGTCCAGTGCATTTACAACAAATTGCATGTGCTCTTCCTTCATACCACGGGTGGTAATGGCGGCTGTACCTACGCGAATGCCTGATGTAACAAACGCACTTTTATCATCAAAGGGAACCATGTTTTTGTTTAAAGTAATGTCTGCTTTTACCAGCGCCTGCTCTGCTTTTTTACCACTGATGTTTTTATTGCGCAGGTCAATCAACATTAAATGATTGTCGGTTCCATTGCTGATGAGTTGGTATCCTTTTTCTACAAAAGCGCTGGCCATAGCCTGTGCATTTACAATAACCTGTTTGGCATAGTCAGTAAATTCGTCGGTTAAAATCTCGCCGAAAGCCACGGCTTTTGCAGCAATGATATGTTGTAATGGTCCGCCCTGTATGCCAGGAAAAACAGCCATGTCCATCAGGTTGCTCATCAGGCGGGTATTGCCTTTTACATCTTTTAAGCCAAAAGGATTTTCAAAATCTTTTTTCATTAAAATGATGCCACCTCTGGGGCCACGCAAAGTTTTATGGGTAGTGGAGGTAACAAAATGGCAATGTTCAAAAGGGGAGTTCAATAATCCTTTGGCAATTAAACCGGCGGGATGTGCCATATCGCATTGAACAAAAGCGCCTACTTCATCCGCTACTTTTCTAATGCGTTCATAATCCCAGTCGCGGCTATACGCAGATGCTCCGCAAAAAATTAATTTCGGCTTCAGCGATCTTGCTTTTTCTTCCAAAGTGTCATAATCAATCAACCCGGTTTCTTTTACCACACCGTAAAAATGTGCTTCATATAATTTACCCGAATAATTCACGGGCGAGCCATGTGTAAGATGACCACCCATGCTTAAATCCAACCCTAAAATAATATCACCGGGTTGCAGTACCGCTAGGGCTACCGCAGCGTTGGCCTGCGCACCGCTGTGTGGTTGTACGTTGGCATAATCGCAGCTAAAAATTTGTTTCAGACGGTCGATGGCCAGTTGTTCGGTTTGGTCTACAATTTCGCAGCCGGCATAATACCTGCGGCCGGGATAGCCTTCCGCATATTTATTGGTCATTACACAGCCGGACGCCTGCATTACCTGTAGAGAAGTAAAATTTTCTGAAGCTATCAGCTCAATGCCATGTCGCTGGCGGTTCATTTCCTGCCTTATTAAGTCAAAAACCAATGTATCTTTCTGCATGCGTAAAATTTAAGCTGCAAATATACAAACCGAACATTACTTTACATTATGGATTAAAAATAATGAGATTTTTAATGGGGTATCGTTTACACAAAATTCACTACTTTCACCACCTGTTTAAATATAGCAACATCTTATTACCAATAAAAATGTAGCACTTAGCAGTGTAAGGT
>JANYFI010000561.1 GCA_025362765.1 Ferruginibacter sp.
AATAGGGCAAACATTTTACACGATATAACCAACATTCTTTATGACGAAGATTTTAAACACCGTAACACCAACGGCAGTAGAGTATTTATCAGAGAGCGTAAATTAAGTTTTCAACTATTAATTATCTTCATTGCCAAGTTGTTACGAAATTCCATACAAAGAGAGCTAAATGATTTTTTTGCTAAAATCAATAACGAAGATTTTAGCATTCAGCAAGTAACCAAAGGCGCCTTTTCAACAGCCCGTTCAAAATTAAAACACACCGCATTTATTGAGTTAAGCGATAAGTCAGTTAATTCATTTTATCAACAGGCCCCTTATGTAAGATGGGGAGAGTTTAGGATATTGGCCTGCGATGGCAGTACTGTTTTATTGCCGAAATCAAAAGACATTGCCAAAGATTTTCCGTTAACAGGATTTGGCAGAAATGCAGATTGTGAAAAGTCTTTAGCCAAAATTTCTTTGGTGTACGATGTGTTTAATCAAGTTACTTTAAACGCAAAAATTGAAGCTTTTAAAGTGCATGAAACAACGCTTTTTAAACAACAGTTAGAAGCGGTTGATTTTATGGCCGATGATTTAATATTACTTGACAGAGGCTATCCCAGCGTGGGTTTACTGTATGAGTTGCTTCAACGGAACATCCATTTTTGTGTGCGGTTAAAAGATAATTGGTGGAAGGAAGTAAACAAGATGTTGGCAAATGGCGAGACGGATAAAATTGTAAAATTCACGCTTAATAAAAATCAGCTGAGCCTGGCTAAAAAATTCAATACTACTCAAACAGATTTTAAAGTTCGTATAGTTGTAGTAGAATTAGACAATGGTAAAAAAGAAATATTATGTACCAGTTTGCTTTGTCCGATTGATACCACGCCGGGAGATTTAAAATGGCTTTATCATCAAAGATGGACAGAGGAAGAAGCCTATAAAATATTAAAAACCAGGATAGATTTAACGAATTTTTCGGGCATGACAAGCCTGTCAGTAAAACAAGATTTTTATGCCGCCATATTTACCATGAACATGTGTGCAATATTAGCGCACCCCATTGCAGAAAAAATAAGAACAGAAAAAAACACTACAAGAAAACATCCACGAAAAATTAATAGAACCAATGCCATAAGTTTTATATCAAAATCGTGGATTGGGATATTTATAAAAAAGAAATACAATCAATGTTTAGAATGTTTTGATAAAATGCTCATCAACACAACAGAAGTCGTCAGGCCAAATAGACATTTCCCCAGAAACCATAAACAACAAAAACCAAAATCAATGAATTATAAGCGACTGTAGCCGATTCTTAATTAAACGACTTTGAAGTGTATATATGCTTCCCGGCAATCATCTTTTACCAGCGACATTGTTAAAAAACTTAGGTCGGCCGCCAGCAACATCCGCAGCCTCCTAAACGCTCGTTGAGATAAGTTGCTCTCAATAATATAAATTATCCACATTTAAAAAAATATATGATTCATTAACAAAACAATCACAAAAATTATATATTTTTATCTTCGTTGGTAAATTAATCTTTATATCCCTACGCTGAAATACCAATGCCTGCAGGATTGTGATACGGCTATTACCTTCTATACCATAATTTATTGCCCCTTAAATTTCTGTAAAAAATACTAATTTTTTTACCAGGGGGATCCTTTGCCCATTCCCGATAAATTATTCTTAGCTATGAAAAAGAAGTTAACTACAGTATCAATTGGTTTGCTAATGCTTTATTTTGTGAGTGAAGGTCAGACAAACAATTATTTTGGCAATTCCGGCACTTTGGACGGCAATGTGTGGAGTACTTTGCCTGGTGGCCCTTACACGGCTGCATTAAATACCAGCGGCGGTGCCATCATTAATTTCAATAATCCCGCAACTGTCAACGGTGCGACAATTACAGTGATGGGCATCAATGCCAACGCCACAATATCCACCTGGACTTCGGGTGGTACAATTGTTACGGGTGGAACGGTGATACCTGTCATGGTTAGTGCAGGCTCATTGTTAAATATGAACCAGGCTATTTCGACAGTTGCTGGCACCGGGCTAAACAAAATAGGGCCAGGTATCCTTTTATTGGGAACTGGATCGGCTTATACCGGAGGTTTTACTTTATCTGCCGGAACAGTAGTAGTAGGCAGTATAAATGCATTGGGCAACAATACGCTTAATCTAAACGGCGGTATTATTTGTTCAGATGCCAACCAAAACCTTACCGCTAAGTATCTTGGCGGAATTACTGTTGGAGGCGATATACAATTTGGCGAAACAGCCTTGCCGGCAAGTGGTACAGCTAACCTGGTTTTCGACAATAATATTTCATTGGGAGCCGCTAACCGGATGCTGACATTGGGTAATGCTGGAACTTTTACCTTTGGCGGTGTTATTTCAAACGCTGCTTCTGCCGGTATTACCTTTACAGCCAACGCCAATGGTACCGGCTTATTTGACATCACTAATGTCGCCAACAGTTTTTCCGGCCCTGTAAATATTGACGGCGGTGAAGTAAGGTTTTCAGGAGACGGAAGTTTCGGCAATGCTGCTAACGTTATTAGTATTAATGGCGGCCGGTTGCGAACAGATGCAACATTTACTATTACACATCCGGTTCAGTTAGGCACGGCTGCAGGCGCCTCCGTGAATGTTACATCAGGCAACCTGTCAATAGCAGGAGTGATCACCGACAAATCAACTTTGGGAACGCTTCGTAAAAGCGGTGCAGGAATGCTTACGCTTACCAATGCAAATACTTATACGGGCACTA
Organism: Ferruginibacter sp.; assembly: GCA_025362765.1. Classification (GTDB taxonomy): domain Bacteria; phylum Bacteroidota; class Bacteroidia; order Chitinophagales; family Chitinophagaceae; genus Ferruginibacter. The sequence goes on from JANYFI010000561.1 coordinate 2,771, forward strand.
CCTATATAGCCGTTGCAGGCGGAACCCTTCAGCTAAACCGGCCTGGCGGCAATACGCTGCCCGCAGCAAATAATGTTGTGGTAAGCGGTGGCACATTGCAAATAAGCAGCAATCAGGCAGTAAATGATATCACGCTGATGGCGGGAAATTTAACCGTTGACAATGGAGTAA
>JANYFI010000591.1 GCA_025362765.1 Ferruginibacter sp.
AGCCAGGATTTGGTAAATGCCTATGAGCCTGGTGACAAACGCGACTCAGCGACTATTATGTTTATCAATACAAATGGTACAGTTCTTTGGGACGGATTTAGAGTACCTTCGAGGGATTCTGTTCAAAATGATCGCTATAATTATAAGGCTTATTTCGGAAGAAAGGTAGATTCATATTGTACCAGTTTAAACACAGATCATCTTCCCAAGAATATCCATATAATCAGGTATGCTGAAGTGCTGTTAATTAACGCGGAGGCAGCTATCCAAATTGGAAAGCCCGGGGATGCGGCAAATGATATGTCACTTGTTCGCTCAAGAGCAGGATTAATGCCGGCTACAGTATCACAAGCTTCTATATGGAAGGAAAGAAGGGTAGAACTTGCAATGGAACAAGACCGGTTTTTTGATTTGGTAAGACAGGGAAGAGCAGGCACTATTTTGAGAGCTCTGGGTAAAGGGTTTGTGGATGGGAAAAATGAAGTATTTCCAATACCTCAGACGGAGATTGATCTGAGCAACGCAAAACTTACCCAGAACCCGAACTATTAATAATTTTTTATTAAATGAATTCAAAAAAGTAAAAATGAAAAAATACAATTTAATAATAGTAACTGCTTTGGGTATAATGGTTAGTTTTTCAGCCTGTACAAAAGCTGATTACAGTGATGCTGTTACCAAAGGAGATCCGCCACCTGTGCCCGGTGGCTTCGTAAATTCCAGCGAAGTGGCATCAGCAAATTTATTAGCTTACTGGGATTTTAATGACAATAAAAGTGAAACAAAATCCAGCACTGCGCCAATTATAGATTCTAATTCCTCTTACGAAAAAGGAATAAAAGGAGATGCTTTACATCTTAGCGCCGGCTATTTATTGTATCCTACAATTCCGGCATTAAGCAGTGCCAATGCATTGTCAAGTTGTTCTGTAAGTTTATGGTTCAAAGTGGTAAACAATGGATCTAAATTTTCTGAATTTTTTACATTAGCACAGGATACATCCAAAGAAACCAATTGGATATCAATTGTAAATATGGGCGTAGAAACAGGGCAATCCGTTTCTAATAGCTACTTAGATCTGCATACCTGGATAGCAACTTATCCTGGTGGTGTTAGAAGTACCGGCGATAATATCAATGATTATGGAGATGTGGGTGTAGACTATCAGCAAGTACCAAGTACAGGTGATTGGATACACTATGTGATGAGGTATGATGCTACTTCAGAAACTATCGATTTGTTTGCTAATAGTGTAAGGGTTTCAAATAATAATTTTCGTCATAGAACAGGATTTGGCCCAATTGTTTTGCCTGTTCCCACACAGGTTGTATTAGGTGCTTTTTCCAATGCTGCTTCACATTTTATTCATTCAGGAGTAGAGAATTTTCATGGATTTCTTAACGGCTCAATGGATGAGTTAAGGGTTTATAACAAGGCACTCACTGATGTAGAAATAAGTGCGTTGTATCAATTGGAAAAACAGGGTAGATAAAATCTAACCAGGTAACTGATTGTATCTCCCACGTTACAAACAGGCCTGTCGTAAATTTTTTAAAGAGGTTGCCTGGTTTAATTATCACTAAGCAACCTCTTTTTTTATCGGAAGATTTCAATAAAATTAGTTAGTATGATACGCCGTATGCATTGTATGTATATTTTCTTTTTGCTGGCAGCCGCAACTGTTAGTTGTAAAAAGGGAAATTATAAGCCTCAGCCCCCAATTGTAGCGGAAACGCTCAAAATTGTTATGGCTACTATTAATGCAAATGCTGCTACTTCTCAAAATGGGTTGACTGTTTTACCGGTTATAAAAGTATCCTTTACTGCTGATATAGATCGCAGTACTGTAACGAATGGAATTGTATTGTCTAAAAGCGATGGAACAACCGTTTCACTGACTGCTTCCTATCAAAATAATGACAGTGTTTTAACGCTGACGCCGGCAACTGCGTTATCATTTATTACTAAATATGTTGTAGCTGTTAACAGCTCGTTGAAGTCAAAGAAAAGCACTGCTTTATCTACACCCGTTACCATCAATTTTATTACTCAAATTGATTCTGCAGATAAATTTTCTGTCATTAGCGACAGCGCCTTGCTGGATAAAGTACAACAGCAAACTTTTAAATATTTCTGGGATTTTGGTCATCCGGTAAGCGGCATGGCCAGGGAAAGAAACAGCAGCGGTGATCTTGTAACAACAGGAGGAACCGGCTTTGGCATCATGGCTATTGTAACGGCCGTTAACCGTAAATTTATTTCACGGGCAGAAGGGGTTGCCCGGATAACAAAGATTACTGATTTTTTAACCAATAGCTGTACGCAGTATCACGGTGCTTTTGCGCATTGGATTAACGGAGCAACAGGCGCAACCATTCCTTTTAGTACAGATGATAATGGCGCCGACCTGGTGGAAACTTCTTACCTGATGCAGGGCCTTATTACTGCAAGGCAATATTTTAATACGGGAGATATAACAGAAACTGATTTAAGAAACAAAATAAATGTTTTATGGAATGGTGTTGACTGGAACTGGTTTCGGCAAGGCGGGCAAAATGTATTATACTGGCATTGGAGCCCCGATAAAGCGTGGACAATAAATGCCCAGATCAGCGGCTGGAATGAGGCGTTGATAACTTATGTAATGGCGGCAGCTTCTGTAAATAACAGTATCTCTAAAGCCGTTTATGATAGCGGCTGGGCACGAAACGGCGTAATGAAAAATAACAATATTTATTACGGTTACGTTTTACCATTGGGGCCAAATGTTGGTGGCCCGCTTTTTTTTGAGCACTATTCTTTTTTGGGTATCAATCCCAACGGTTTAAAAGATAATTATGCAGACTACCAAATGCAAACTCTTAACCATACCCTGATTAATTATGAATACTGCAAGACGAACCCCAAACAGTATTACGGGTATAGCAGCCAGTGCTGGGGATTAACTGCCAGTGATATACCCAACAACGGGTACAACGCCAATGCGCCTGACAACGACATCGGAGTAATTACGCCAACTGCAGCCATTTCCTCGTTGCCCTATACACCGGTGGAATCAATGGCAGCGTTGCATTTTTTCTATTATAAACTGGGCGATAAAATGTGGGGCGATTATGGTTTTTATGATGCCTTTAGTTTGAAAGATACTTGGTTTGCAAATTCCACGCTCGCAATTGACCAGGGCCCAATCATCATAATGATAGAAAATTACCGGACAAAATTGCTTTGGAATTTATTTACCAGTGCGCCTGAAATAAAGAAAGGCCTGTCGGCTATTGGTTTTACTGCTCCGTATCTTTAATTTGTTGGATTAACAAAAAAACAGGGAATCGTTTTTTTACAAAATGTAATTATGATCAATAAAAAAAATCTGTTGCTCTTTATTGCAGGCATCATTGCCTTCCAGGTAAGTGGCTTCAAATCAATAAAGGCATATCTGGAACCTGCAATAAATTCGCCTGGTGTGTCACCACCAGTTGCCGCCAACGATGTGGATTGCTGGCTCACAAAATCAGATCAGTCGGTTTTATTGCAAAAACAAACGGCTGTGCTTTCGTTTACAACTATCAACAACGGCAATGTAAATATTGAGGTAGATTCGTCTCTACGGTACCAAACAATTGAAGGTTTTGGGTATACGCTCACAGGTGGCAGTGCATATTTGATCAACCAAATGGATGCCCCTTCCAAAGTAGCTTTATTGCAGGAACTTTTTGGCAATACCGCTACGTCTATTGGCGTAAGTTATTTACGCATCAGCATTGGCGCATCCGATTTAAATGCAACTACATTTACTTATGATGATGTGCCTGCCGGGCAAACAGATATGAACCTGGCAGCCTTTAGTCTTAGCCCGGACAAAACTAATTTGATACTCTTGGTGAAAGAAATTTTAGCCATCAATCCCAATATTAAAATACTGGCAACGCCCTGGTCTGCGCCGGTTTGGATGAAGGATAATAACAGC
>JANYFI010000632.1 GCA_025362765.1 Ferruginibacter sp.
GAAAGTTCGTCCACGTTAACCAAGGTCACATTTGGCAACAGTTGGGCGGCTGTTGCTACATTATAAGGAATTGACAAATCAATAATCAATTTAGGATTGCCATTGATTACATGCGATTCAAGAATGACGGGTTCAGCGGAGTTGGTTGCTACCAGGATGATAGCCGCTTCATCAATCTGTTTGGCCAGGTCTTTCATTGGAGCAAAGTGCAAACCCAGTTCTGCAGCCAGTTCTGCCGCTTTGCTTTCAGTACGGTTGATGAGCGTAATATTTTTTGTTTCTAAATAATCAACTAAATTTTTACAGGTATTGCGGCCAATTTTTCCTGTTCCTAATAACAATATTTTTTTGTCTGCAAGATGGGATACGTGTTCTTTAATGTATTGAATGGCTGCAAAGGAAACAGATACTGTTCCGCCGCTTAATTCTGTGCTGTTCTTAATAAGCTTGGATGATTGTAATACACCATTCACCATTCTTTCAAGGTAGGCGCCAATAAAAGCATGCTGTTTTGAAAACTTGAACGCATTTTTTATCTGACCAATAATTTCGTAGTCACCCAGTATTTGAGAATCCAAACCAGCAGCTACTTCGAAAAGGTGTTCAATAGCGGCCTTACCGTTTCTGATGTAGGCCATTTCGTTGAAGTCTTCGAGAGACCCAGGTGTTTGGCTGCATAACAATTTGCAAAGGTCTTTAGCGCTTTGCGCAAAGCCATAAATTTCGGTACGGTTACAAGTAGATAAAATAAATAATTCTTTAATACCAAATTGTGGAGCCATTAAAAGCAGTTTTGCATATTGATCGCTGTTGATGGCATATTGACCACGAATGGCTGCATCAGATTTTTTATAGTTAATACCTGCTATAAAAAAAGTTGATATATCTGTATGTTGGTGTCCTGGCATCCGGGTTATCTTATTGCGTTTTGATAGCACAAAATTACTTGTGCATGTTGTTGTAAACTAATTTCTGTGTCATTGCTTTGTCATTTTGCTGGATGATTATCCTCACGCAACTATATGATTTAGTAACGAACTTGTTGCAAACAGTAACGTATTATTTAGTTTGTTGGATTAGGTTTTCATTGTCACTTTATTGTCAAATTTTTAATTGATATTGAATACTTGCATGTGGTTACCAGTGGGTAAAACCTTTAAATGCTTATTCAGCGTGCAGTACGGATTATGCATGTTAGTTTTAGGATAACAGGGGAAATCGTTTTTTGCATACGACTGGCAATAAGTTGACTCTCAAAATAGCATGATATAAAACAATATTTCATCATGATGAACTTTTAGCAAAGCCAGTGGTTACATTTGCAAATCATATAAAGTCATGGCAAAAAAAGGAATTATATTAATGAACCTAGGGTCTCCGGATTCAACCGAGGTAAAAGATGTACGTCGTTACCTGAAAGAATTTTTGATGGATGAAAGGGTGATTGATGTGCCTTACCTCGCACGCTTTTTTTTAATACATGGAATTATTGTTCCGTTTCGTGCACCCAAAAGTGCCGAAGCTTACAGAACTATATGGACCAAAGAAGGCTCGCCATTGGTTGTACTCACCAAGCAATTACAACAAGCCTTACAGGCAAAAATAGATGAGCCCGTTGCTATTGCCATGCGGTATGGCAACCCGTCACCAAAAGCCGCTTTTGACGAATTGCAAAAAAATAATCCCGATTTGGACGAAGTGCTGGCCATTCCTTTATATCCGCATTATGCTATGTCGAGCTTTGAAACAGCGGTTGAATCAGCCAAAGAAGCGTATCAACAAAATGGCTATGCGTTTAAGTTGCAGTTTTTACCTCCTTTTTATAATGAACCCAATTACATTCATGCGCTGGCAGAAAATATCCGCCCTTACCTAGTGCAGCAACATGATCATATTTTATTTAGCTACCATGGCATACCCGGAAGGCATATCCGCAAAAGCGATACTACCGGCAGCCATTGCTTAAAAATTGAAAACTGCTGTGAGGTGGCTTCTCCGGCACACGCCCATTGTTACCGCCACCAGGTTTTTACCACCACCCGGCTGGTGATGGAACAATTGAATATTCCAACAGATAAATACAGCATTTCCTTTCAATCAAGGTTAGGTAAGGGCTGGCTGGAACCCTTTACAGACATCCGTTTGGTTGAACTGCCAAAGGAAGGGATCAAAAAATTGCTGATATTGTGTCCTGCTTTTGTAAGCGATTGCCTGGAAACACTGGAAGAAATTGATATAAGGGGAAAAGAAGAATTTATGAGTGCTGGCGGAGAAGCCTTTACGATGATACCCTGTTTAAATACGAACCCGTTATGGGTAGATGTGCTGGCCGGGTGGGTGAAAAACTTCACTGCAAATGTCTGATGTCTGATTTTTTGATGTCTGATTTTGTAGAGTTGGAAGAAGCGGATGTTTTTTAAGTATCTAGAGAGCTCACAATAACTGCGGAATGAAGAATTATAGAGGAGGATAGAATGTTGATAGACCAACTGCTATTTTTTTACAAAGATTCAGTTAATATCAAAATAAATAGTTCGGTTAGCTGGCAATATCAGCATATAGCAAAAGCAAGCAAACCGAAAGAAATCAGACATCAAAAAATCAGACATCAGATATTCAACTATGTATTTCTACATCAAAGCAATTCACATCATCTTTATTGTAACCTGGTTTAGCGGGATGTTTTATATCGTTCGTCTGTTTATATATAATACAGAAGCACAGGAAAAAGAGCCTGTAGAAAAAAAGATACTCACAGACCAGTTTACCATCATGATCAAAAGGTTGTGGCTGGGCATTACCTGGCCTTCCGCCATTCTTACGCTCATCTTTGGCGGTTGGGTGGCTTATTTGTTTGGAAGCATCCCCACCTGGTTGTGGATAAAACTGGCGTTGGTCGCCGGTTTATATGCCTATCATTTCACCTTGCATAAAATTTATAAAGACCAGAGCAGGGGTATTTTTAAATATACGTCTCAGCAATTGCGGATTTGGAACGAGGGTGCCACCGTTTTTCTATTCGCTATTGTAATGCTGGTATCTGTAAAACAAAGCATGAGCCTGCTGTGGGGAATGATTGGTTTGGTGGCTTTTATAGCCATCCTGCTGGTAGCTATCCGGATTTATAAAATGCTTCGCAAGTAGGCTAATCAGCCTGCCGCTTCAATAAAAAATTTTCTATTTCCGTTTTCTAAAGTATATTTGTCCATCATTTAGGTAGACTTATAATAAACTATGCTTCTATTTCCTTCCATAATGCAGTATCAAAAATGTTGCAGTAATAAGTGTTGTT
>JANYFI010000671.1 GCA_025362765.1 Ferruginibacter sp.
ATTGCGTTTAGTACTTTGACGGACATCTTTCTTGGTTGCTGCGTGATTTGCCATTTTAAATCTATTTTTGGGCTGCAAAGATAAGGGTATATAATAAGAAACAAACATTCTGGCAGCGGTAATTTTAAAAAAAGCCCCTCACTGCTATAAATCAATCGTTTTTCTGAAGTAAAAATAAGTTTTTTATGTTGCCGCGATGCAGGGCGGGGTTGATATTCATAAAAAGGCATATCAATAACGGCGTGTTGGGGATTAAAATTCTTTTGCATGCCAACCGTTGACCATTCTATTTCCCTTTCTACTGATTGTTCCAGCGCATTTTTTTACAATTTTTTGTTCCTGCTTTTCAAAAAAATTATAACATTTTTAATTAAAAGGCGTTTACTATCTGTTTATAAAAACCGATATTTGCAGATACAATTTGCCGCTATACAATTAATAATTTTCTAATTTACCATGAAGGATTTTCAATACATAACGAACGCTCATCCCGCTTACATCGAAAACTTATACAACGATTTTATAAAGAATCCCGACAGCGTGGAAGAAGACATGCGGAACTTTTTTGAGGGATTTGATTTCGCGGTTAGTAATTACAGCGGCAATGGCAAAATCGCTGCTGCCAATGGCGTAGTGGCAGATAAGGCAGTAGTTGATACTGTTAAGCTAGATAAGGAATTCAATGTGTACCAGTTAATACTTGCTTACCGCAGAAAAGGCCATTTAATCGCCCATACCAATCCTATCCGGGAAAGAATGGACCGGAAGGCCAACCTGGGGCTTGAAAATTTTGGGTTTTCAGATGCAGACATGTCAACGGAATTTGAAGCGGGTAAATTTGTAGGACTGGGTAAAACATCCCTTAAAAATATTGTTAGCCATTTACAACGATGCTACACCACACATGTAGGTGTTGAATTTAGTGCCATCAACAGCAGGAGGAAAAGAGACTGGATTATCAATGCGGTGGAACACACCATGCTGGAAACTTTATCGCTGCCGCAAAAGAAGAGAATATTACAGAAATTGAACGAAGGAGTAATGTTCGAAAAATTTCTTCATACAAAGTACATTGGGCAAAAACGGTTTTCCCTTGAGGGTGGTGAAACAACCATTGCGGCGCTGGATGCTATTATCAATACCGCTTCTGTTGATGGCGTGCAGGAAGTGGTAATCGGCATGGCGCACCGCGGAAGGTTAAATATTCTGGCCAACATCATGGGCAAAACCTACGAAAATATTTTTAATGAATTTGAAGGGGCTGCAACGCCTGATACTACCATGGGGTCTGGTGATGTAAAATATCATCTTGGCTATAGCAGTGAAATAGAAACCGACCTTGGCAATAAAATAAATTTAAAACTATGTCCCAATCCGTCGCACCTTGAAGCGGTAGACCCGGTTGTGGTGGGCTTCGCCAGGAGTAAAGCAGATGTATTGTACAACAGTGATTTCGATAAAATATTGCCGATCTTAATTCATGGCGATGCGTCTGTTGCAGGCCAGGGTGTAGTGTACGAGGTGTTGCAGATGTGTAACCTCAAAGGATATTACACAGGCGGAACCATTCACTTTGTAATTAATAACCAGATAGGTTTTACTACAGATTTTGAAGATGCCCGAAGTTCAGATTATTGTACTTCTATCGCCGCGATGGTAAAAGCACCGGTGTTACATGTAAACGGTGATGACCCTGAAATGGTGGTAAAAGCAGTGCAAATTGCTACCAAATACCGCCAGGAATTTAACAGCGACATTTTTGTTGATATGGTTTGCTACCGCAAACACGGGCACAACGAAGGCGATGAACCTAAATTTACGCAGCCCCAGTTATATGCGTTAATTGACAAACACCTTAATCCAAGAGAAGTGTATACGCAGTACCTGATACAAAATGGAGAATCGGATGCGCAGGAGCTGGCGAAAGAAATGGAGAAAAAGTTTTTAGCAGATCTTCAGGAAAGGCTGGACGAAGTAAAACAACATCCATTGCCCTATACTTTTCAAAAACCGGAACTCTGGTGGAAAACCCTGCGCAAAGCCTCCCCGTTAGATTTTGAAACATCCCCCATTACCGCCATTAGCGAAGCCAATTTTAAATTGTTGTTTGATGGATTAATGAAATGGCCGGCAGACTTTAAACCTTTGCGCAAGGTGGAGAAACTTTTGCAGGATAAAGTAAAATTGTACAACGATGAGCATAAAGTGGACTGGGCTACAGGAGAATTGATGGCCTATGGCAGTTTATTAATTGAAGGCAAAGATGTGCGCATGAGTGGGCAGGATGTTAAACGGGGAACCTTTAGCCATCGCCACGCCATTTTGAGAGATGAAAATAATAATAAGGAGTACAGCCGTCTGGATCATTTCACTGAAATGCAGGCGCCTTTTCGTATTTATAATTCTTTGCTGAGTGAATATGCGGTGCTTGGATTTGAGTATGGATATTCAATGGCCAACCCCAATGCACTGGTAATTTGGGAGGCACAGTTTGGCGATTTCTGTAACGGTGC
>JANYFI010000731.1 GCA_025362765.1 Ferruginibacter sp.
CCATTATGGAAGGTGCCAGGATTGGAAAAAACTGCCGCATTTTTCCAGGCGCTGTTATTGCCGCCATTCCGCAGGACCTTAAATTTGAAGGCGAACAAACAACGGTGGAGATCGGTGATAATACCACCATTCGTGAATTTGTTACCGTTAACAGAGGAAGTAAAGACCGCTGGACAACTAAAGTGGGAAACAATTGCCTGATCATGGCCTATAGCCATATAGCACATGATTGCATAGTGGGAAATAATTGCATTATGAGCAACAGTACACAAATGGCCGGGCATGTAACAATGGGCGACAACTCAATACTAGCCGGCATGTGCGCCATTCACCAGTTTGTAAAAATTGGCCAGCATGCATTTATCAGCGGAGGATCTCTTGTTAGTAAAGATGTTCCTCCCTACATCAAAGCGGGCCGTACGCCCCTGAGTTATGCAGGAGTAAATTCTGTAGGGTTAAAACGCAAAGGTTTTTCCAACGACCGCATTAACCAGATTCTGGATATCTACCGGATAATTTACAATAAAAGCATGAATACATCGCAGGCACTAAATTTTATTGAAGAGGAATTACAGGCAACAGATGAAAGAGATGAAATTGTAACTTTTATCCGCGAAAGCGGAAGGGGAATTATCAAGCGCTTTTCAAAAGGCAGCCAAGATGACGAATAATTGAACCGATACCAGCTTTAACACAAATCATTTCCGCAGCCGCTGCTTCCTACAATGCAAATCACTCTAAATAATGTTGGTAAAAGATTTAACCGGGAGTGGATATTCCGCCATTTTAGTTACCAGTTTGGCGAAAATAAAAAATATGCCATCACAGGATCTAATGGTTCCGGCAAGTCTACGCTGCTACAGGTGATGGCAGGTGCGCTTACCCACAATGAAGGAACCGTTGATTTCGCATTACAACAACAAAAAATAGAAAGCGAACAGCATTTTCAACATATTTCCATTGCCGCTCCCTACCTGGAACTAATTGAAGAAATGACTTCCGGCGAGTTCCTGCATTTTCACCGGCAGTTTAAACCATTGACGTTGCCTGATATTGACATCCTTGAAATGGCGGGATTAAAAAAAGCGGTCAACAAGCAAATACGCTATTACAGCAGCGGCATGAAACAGCGGCTGAAACTGGTACAAGCTTTTTTTTGCAACGCCCCGGTATTGCTATTGGATGAACCCACTACAAATTTAGATGCAGAAGGTATTGCGCTATATAACCAACTAATAAAAAATTATACGGCTGATAAGCTGATCATCATCAGCAGCAATGACTTGCAGGAATATAGTTTTTGTGATGCCGTCATTGCAATCGGCGATTACAAATAAGTGTTGGATGATAATTGCTTAAAAAGATCAGACTTTCTCAAATTCAATACTATCGTAAATAGTAGCTATTGACAACGTAAAACCCAACTCTTCAAATTCAATCGCTTCACTGGTGGTTTCAAAGGTTTGGTATTTCCATACCTGGGTATTGTTAATACGGCCATACACTTCCACCATTATTTCTTTTTGTGCAACCAGCACATATTATTGCAGGCTTTCAATTCGCTTGTAATATTTTAGTTTTACTTCTTTATCGTACAATGCGGTAGAGTTAGAAAGTACTTCAAAAATTACCAAATCATCCGGGCAGGTGTAAATCAAATCCGGGTAAACATAAAACTGATCCTTTTCAATTTCCAGTTTCATGCCATCAATAAAAACATCACAACCGCCTTTTTTACTTGTTTTTAGTGCGCCTCTAATGTTTAAAACAATATTGTTGTGATGCTTGGCGCCCCAGCCATTGCGAAAATTTTCCCGTAATAGAAATCATGCCGCTCCGTGCTTAATTCTTCCATCGCCATATATTCGGTGAAAGTATATTTTCTATCTCCCTTTGGGATTGAGTAACGCATAATGGTAAATTATCTTTACAATTTTCATCTCCTGCTTGCAATCAGCAAATTAAGGTCAGTATATTTAAGATCAAACCGTTCGCTTAAATAAAAATTGGTAAGGCTTCCTTTAAACATGTAAATACCGCTACGGATATTTATTTTGTACCACACTACGTTATCAATACCACCATCATCGGCTGTTTCAAGCAACAAAGGCATTAGCACATTACTGATGGCCTGCGACGCCGTACGGGCAAATCCACTCGGAATATTAGGCACGCAATAATGTATCACATCATATTTTCTGAATACCGGCTTTTCCAGCGTGGTTACTTCACTGGTTTCAAAACATCCACCCCTGTCAATACTTACATCAACAATCACCGTACCGGGCCGCATATTGCTCACCATTTCTTCCGTTACAATGATGGGTGTTCGGCCACCTGTGCTGCTTAAAGCACCCACAGCAACGTCGCAGGTTTTTAATTGCTTGGATAAAATTTTGGGTTCAATCACCGATGTCCACAAACGACCACCGATATTATTTTGCAGCCGTTTTAACCGGTAAATACTGTTGTCGAAAATCTTTACGCTGGCGCCCATTGCCAAAGCTGTTCTTGCCGCGTATTCGCCTACAATACCTGCGCCGATAATAATAACTTTTGTGGGCGGTATACCACTTATCCCACCAACCAACACCCCTTTTCCATGATTGGCATTGTTTAGGTATTGCCCTGCAATCAACATCACAGCGCTGCCGGCAATTTCGCTCATACTTCGTACAATGGGATTGTGGCCGCTATCGTCTTTTAAATTTTCAAAACTTAACGCGGTAATTTTTTTATCCATCATTTTCTGCAAAATCTCCCGCTTCATCACCGCTAAATGTATGGGCGAAATAATATACTGGTTGGGCTTTATCAGCTCACATTCACTCTCACTAACCGGGGCGCTCTTTACCAGTATATCGCACTCAAAAACTTCTTTTTTATCATAGGCAATTTTAGCCCCGGCCTCACTATAATCCTTATCGCTGTAACTGGCTCCTTCCCCAGCCTTGGTTTCTACCACTACTCTATGCCCATTAGCCACCATTACGCCTACGGCTTCCGGAGTAAGCGCAATACGATTCTCACTAAAGGAGGTTTCTTTCGGTATCCCGATAAATAACTCTTCTCCTTTAGGTTTAATATCCAGCGTTTCTTCCAGGGTTTCATAACTGAAAGAGGCGGATACAAATGGTTTTGATGTTGCCATAATGTTTTACGTGTTCAAGCGTACAAATTACAAATTAATTTTCAGCTTTCTGGTATTCGTATCAATTGCCGTGATAGTCGCATGCAATGTTGCATCAGGGAAGATGGCGGGTGCTTTTTGCGGCCATTCTACAAAACAGGTATTGCCACTATACAAACAATCTTCCACCCCTGCCTGGATAGCTTCTTCTTCGCTTTTTAACCGGTACAGGTCTACATGATAAATAATACGCCCCGCGGCGGTAGTATATTGGTTGATGATGGAAAAAGTTGGGCTACTGACAGTATCCTTTACCCCTGCCGCTTTACAATATGCATGCACGAAAGTAGTTTTACCGGCGCCCATTTCGCCTTCCAGGGCAATTACGTTATATGCCCTTGTTTTTTCAGCAAATTCTTTTGCCGCAGTGCCTATTTCATCCAGCGTAAATATTAACTCCATGTTGCAAAGATATTTTCCTTCAATAGTAATCAGCTACCAATCACAAAGAATAATTTTGCAATATGGAAAAAGTTGAATGGAAAGTAGATGGAATGGACTGTACCAATTGCGCACTTACCATTTCGAAATACCTGAACAAAGAGGGTGTACATAATGTAAAAGTGAATTTTATCGGCGGTGATGTAAGCTTTGAACTGGATGGAAATAAATCAAAAGAACAACTCTCCAAAGGCATTGCAGGCCTGGGTTATACCGTAGTAAACGACTCTCCAATAATTACTGCAAATAAACCGTTTAAACTTTTCAATAATCATTTACAGCGGTTTCTTTTTTGTCTTCCTTTTACAGTAATACTAATGCTGCACATGCTGCCATGGCATATTCATTTTTTAATGAACCCTTATATACAGCTAGCCATTTGCTTACCTGTTTACATTGTTGGCATGAGTTACTTTGGTGTAAGCGCTGTTAAAAGTTTACGCGGCGGTATACCCAATATGAATGTTTTAATTGCCATCGGTGCCACTGCCGCATTTATTTACAGTCTCATCGGTACCCTGGGCAAGTATGGAATGGATTATGTTTTTTATGAAACCGCCGCCACTATCATCACACTGGTATTTTTGGGTGAATGGGTAGAAAACCGCTCGGTAGCGCTTACGCAAAAAGAATTAAATAAACTGGCGGGCCAGCAAAAAGTTATGGCCAATATGATTGCTTTTGATGATGAACATAAAGAAAATATTTTCCCGGTAGACAATACACAACTCCGTCCCGGGGATTTGATACTGATTAAAAGCGGTGAACAGGTGCCAATGGATTGTAAAATTTTATGGGGTGATGCGCAAGTGAATGAAGCGCTCTTAACCGGCGAAAGCATCCCAGTTCGCAAGCAAAAAAAAGATGCGTTGATTGGTGGCAGCATCCTTACAGATGGAACGGTGAAAGCCCAGGTTACGGCCACAGGCAAAGACACCGTGCTTAGTAATATTTTAAATTTGGTGAAACAGGCCCAGGGCGAAAAGCCACCCATTCAGCAACTGGCAGATAAAATAAGTGCCGTATTTGTGCCCGCGGTATTGGGTATTTCTGTGCTTACTTTTTTGATCAATTATTTTTTTGTTGATGCAGGTACCACCGCCTCTTTAATGAGGAGTATTGCCGTACTAGTAATCAGTTGTCCCTGCGCAATGGGGCTTGCAACACCGGCTGCCATTGCCGTTGGACTTGGCAGAGCGGCAAAAAATGGCATTCTTTTCCGCAATGCCAAAAGCCTCGAATTATTTAAAGATATTAAGACCGTGGTGTTTGATAAAACGGGTACGCTTACAAAAGGAGCATTTATTATCACGGATTTTCACACGGCTGTTTTACCGGAAGAAGAATTTAAACGCATTGTTTTTTCGCTGGAAAAATATTCAAATCATCC
>JANYFI010000747.1 GCA_025362765.1 Ferruginibacter sp.
CGATGATTGCGATATGATAGAAGTGGCGAGGAGCCGGGCTTTTTTGGTTAAGAAAGATATTTTTCGCAACCTGATGTGGTATACAATGCCCGACAGCAACAAACAATATCCTCTTACAATTGAAAGAGTAAAAAAGATAAAAGCATTAAACCAGCAAGGCATTAGGCCGGAAGAACTTGAATCAGTTGAAGTGGTAAGCAAAAAGCCCGTAGAAGTAGAGCCAACTTATGCGGATGTTGTTGGCCAGATCAGCTTGAAAAGTCTTGAAAAAACAAGCCGGAAACGAAGAGATATCGAACGGGGTAACCAGCAACAAAGGCCACCTCAAAACCGGAATAATCAGCAACAACCTGATAACAGAAATCAAAACAAGCCACCACAAAACCGTGATGGCAGAGGCCCTCAGGCAGGAAGAGAAGGACAGGCGCCTCAACAAAACAGGGAAGATAACCGCAATAACCAGCAACAGCGGGGCAACCAGCAACAGCGACCTCCACAAAAAAGAGAAGGTCACGACAATCAAAGAACCGGCCAGCCGGACAGGCCAGCCCAACAACGGCCTCCCCAAAACCGCAATGAGCAACGCCCGCAGCAAAAACGCGAAGGACAGGGACAGCGACCGCCAAACCAACGCGGCAGTCAGCAACAACGACCTCCGCAAAAACAGGATAACAGGCCACAACCTGGACCAGACCAGCCTGCCGGCAATAAAGATGAAAAAAATAATTAATTAATAAACAACAACGTCGGGTATTTACACCTGGCGTTTTTATTTTTGCATAATATATTCACTCATGTCGATTAAGGTAGTCAATTTGTTAAAAAATTACGGGGCCCAAAAGGCAGTCAACAATATTTCATTTAGCGTTGATAAAGGGGAAATTGTTGGTTTTTTAGGCCCGAATGGAGCAGGCAAAAGCACTACCATGAAAATGATTACCGGCTACATTGCATGTGATGGCGGCGAAGTGGAAGTTTGCAATGAAAAAGTAAGCACAGATACTTTACAAACCAAAAGAAAAATTGGCTACCTGCCTGAAGCCAATCCCTTATATTTTGATATGTATGTTCGGGAGTATCTTGAATTTGTTGCGGGTATTCACCAGGTTAAAAATTCAAAGACTGCCATAGAGGAAACCATTGCTACTGTTGGCCTTACATTGGAAGCCAATAAAAAAATAGGGCAACTGAGTAAAGGATATAAGCAACGGGTGGGGCTTGCCGCAGCGTTGATACACAATCCCGAAGTGCTGATACTGGATGAACCCACATCGGGACTTGATCCTAACCAGATTGTGGAAATACGGGAAGTAATTAAAAAATTAGGGAAAGATAAAACGGTTCTCTTCTCTTCACATATTTTACAGGAAGTACAGGCTATCTGCGATCGCGTTATCATTATCAACCGGGGAAATATAGTGGCAGATGATACACTTAGCAATCTTCAAAAAGGAAAAGACAATGAGCACATTGTGTTGATACAATTTAAAGAAAAGGTGGCCTTGGAAACATTAAAACAATTGGCACGAATCGACGATATTATAGACGTAGATGGCAGCTCTTATAAAATTCACACTACGCATCCTGAAAGCATCCGAAAGCAATTAATAGAATTGAGTTTGAAAAACAACCTTAACATTGTTTCTTTGCAAAGTGAAAGCAACAGCCTGGAAGCAATATTTAAAAGTTTAACAGCAGCTAAATAAAAAATAATTATAATTAACAAAACAACCAACAACAACATCATGAGTTACATCGCAAGTATTTTCGCCCGCCAGATTTTAGACAGCCGTGGTAATCCTACAATTGAAGTAGACGTATTAACAGAAAATGAAAACTTAGGCCGTGCAGCCGTACCGAGTGGCGCCAGCACAGGTATTCACGAGGCGGTTGAACTGAGAGATAACAATAAAAAACTGTTTGGTGGCAAGGGCGTTTTGAAAGCAGTAAAAAATGTAAACACAACTATTGCTGAAAATTTGCTGGGATGGGACGTTGCAGACCAAACCGGTATTGATGCAGCCTTGATAGCTTTGGATGGTACAGAAAATAAAGGAAAGCTGGGTGCTAACGCAATTTTAGCTGTAAGTATGGCTGTAGCAAAAGCCGCCGCCCTGGAAGCGAATTTACCTTTGTACCGCTACATCGGTGGTACCAACGCTAAAATTTTGCCTATCCCGATGATGAACATCCTAAATGGCGGTGCGCATGCTGATAACAAAATAGATTTCCAGGAATTTATGGTAATGCCGGTAGGTGCTTCTTCTTTTAGCGAAGGATTGCAATGGGGCGTCGATATTTTTCATGCCTTGAAACAGGTATTAAAAAAGAAAGGCTTTAGCACTAATGTGGGTGATGAAGGTGGTTTTGCGCCTAACATTCAGAGCAATGAAGAAGCTATTGAAACTGTTTTAACAGCCATACAATCTGCAGGATATAAAACCGGCAGCCAGATTATGATAGCCATGGACGCCGCCAACAGCGAATTGTGGGATGCAAAAAAGAAAAAGTATGTTTTTCATAAAAGCGATGGCAAAGAAATGACCAGCGAACAACTGGTTGCTTATTGGGCAAGCTGGGTGAAACAATACCCGATTTTATCTATCGAAGATGGTATGGCTGAAGATGACTGGAAGGGATGGAAAATGCTTACAGAAGCGGTAGGCAGCAAATGCCAGCTGGTAGGCGATGATCTTTTTGTAACCAACGTTACCCGTTTGGAAAGAGGTATTAACGAAAAAATAGCCAACGCCCTGCTGGTAAAAGTAAACCAGATTGGAACCATTACCGAAACCATTAATGCGGTGAGTATGGCACAGCAGGCTGGTTATAATACCATTATGAGTCACCGCAGCGGTGAAACGGAGGATACCACTATCGCAGATCTTGCCGTAGCACTGAATTGCGGCCAGATTAAAACCGGTTCTGCCAGCAGAACAGACCGTATGGCTAAATACAACCAGTTGATTCGTATTGAAGAAATGTTGGCTGATACGGCCATATATCCAAAAGGAAAGATTAAATTTGGTAAATAGGAGTTGTTGATTGACAGTTGACAGATGATTGTAGCGTTTTATAGAAACTATCGCCTGTCAACTATCAACTGCCAACTAACGCTATCAACAATATGAAATTGCTAACACACATCCCTTCCTGGTTAAAAAATAAATACGTTCTTGCGGTAGTATTTTTTATTGTGTGGATGTTTTTTTTCGATCCTAAAGACTGGGGCGTAGCATTTGACAAAAACGCAAAATTGAAAGCGTTGCAGCAAACTGAAGATCACCTTACGGCTGTTATAAAAGATACAAAACAAGAGCTGGAGCAGTTAAAAACAAATGCCGGGACTATCGAAAAGTATGCCCGGGAAAAATACCTGATGAAGAAAGACAACGAAGATTTATTTATTGTCACATCTGTTCCCTCCGTTAAATAATCAATAATCCTGTACAATAATGATTACCAATGGTCGTTTATGACTATGGATATTGATATTTAATTTTTTAAACAAGCTATTAATTTGCCTATGCACAGTTTTACACCTGAGGAGCTCATACAGTATGTATACAATGAGACTTCTACACAAAAATCGGCAGCTATCAAGGCTGCACTGGAGGCAGACTGGACTCTTCGTGACCAATACGAAGAAATACTATCTGCTCAGCAAAGCCTTGAGAAAGTAACTTTTTCTCCCCGCAAAAAAGCAATTGACAATATTTTGGCATACGCCGAAAAATCTGTTACACTTGCTACTACCGAGGTTTAAGTTTCCCTGATTTTTTTATATAATTTCGTCCCGTTTAATACGGGACTTTTTTTTATGACTAAACAACAACGATACCAGTTTGTAATTGACTATTTTACAGTTCATGCACCAGACGCTGCAACAGAATTATTGTATAACAGTCCTTATCAGCTATTGGTGGCAGTTATCCTGTCTGCCCAGTGCACTGACAAAAGAGTAAATATTACTACACCCGCTATTTTCAAACAGTATCCCAGGGTAAAAGACCTTGCTGTAGCAGATTTTGATGACCTGTTTTTGCTTATCAAAAGCATTTCTTATCCAAATAACAAAGCAAAACACCTGATTGGAATGGCAAATATGGTAATTGAAAAATTTGAAGGTAACATACCAATGACTGTAGCCGAACTAATGTTGTTGCCGGGCGTGGGTAGAAAAACAGCCAATGTAATAACCTCTGTAATTGACGATCAGCCAAACATGGCTGTGGATACACATGTATTCAGGGTAAGTGCACGCCTCGGGTTAACAACAAATGCCACCACACCACTTACGGCAGAAAAACAACTGATAAAATTTTTTCCTGAAAATTATATTTTTAGGGCACATCATTGGCTTATATTGCATGGAAGGTATATTTGCACGGCGAGAAGTCCAAAATGCACAGATTGTGGCCTGAAAACTATTTGCAAATATTACCATAGTATCAAAAGCAGTAAAATATAAGATAGGTGATAACCGTTCTATATTAGAACTTTGTTTTGATTAAAGAATAGTATTTAAATTATATATCGTCATTTAAAGTTGAATGAAAAAAATTACATTTCTAACTGTTACTATACTCCTGTTCCTGATGCCACTGCAAAGGGCATTTGCGCAATATTATTTTTACGACAACAATCACTACAATCCTGACATTATGTTTGAATTTGGCGCCTCTGTTGGCGCTATGAATTGTCTTACAGACGTAGGAGGCAGAAAAGGACTAGGCAAACGGTTCGTAAAAGATTTAAATCTTGGAAACAACCAATTAAACGGCAGTATATATTTTACGACAACATATAAGGAAGCTGTTGCCTTGAGAATTGAAGGTACCTTCGGTAATGTAAAAGCGTATGACAGTATTTTAAAGGCTGTTCAGGAAACAACGCCTCGGTATAACCGAAATTTAAGTTTTAGTTCTAAAATATCCGAAATTTCTATTGTCGGTGAATTTTACCCCATGTTCATATTTATCAACTGGGCAGAACGTGATGACGATCCGCCGTCGTTTTCACCTTACCTTTTGGCAGGTGTTGGTTATTATTCATTCAATCCTCAAACAATTTTAAACGGCCGAACAGTGGACTTGCAACCGCTTAGCACTGAAGGACAGGGCTTTACAGAATATCCAGACAGGCAGCCCTATAAATTAAAGCAGATCAATTTCCCTGTGGGTATTGGAATGAAATATGAATTGTCTTCCAATTTTAATCTTCGGGCTGAATTTATGTACCGGATTTTAACAACAGACTACCTGGATGATCTTAGTACACGCTATGTTAGTCCTTCGTTATTTTCGAAATATTTTAGCGGTAACCAACTTGCCGATGCGCTGGCATTGAGTGACAGAAGATTTAGTGATCCCAAATACCCAAGAAATCCCGCTGGTGGCCAGATAAGAGGAAACCCTAAGAACAATGACGCCTATTTCAGCTTTAATTTAAAACTGGGTATTTTATTTGGAAGAAAAAGGTTGTAAGGTTCAACAATATTATACTCGTTCGTTACCTGTAAATCCGCTCAATAGCATCTTTATATTTTTCCATAATAACCTTTCGCTTCAGTTTTAACGTAGGGGTAAGTTCTCCGCTGTCGATGGTCCATTCATTGGGCAATAGCTCAAATCTTTTCACCTGCTCAACATGGTTAAAAAATTCATTGAAACTATCTATCAGTTTGCGGTACAACTCCAACACCCGGGGATGATGAATAATTTCTTCATTAGTAGTAAAACTTATATTCTGCTGGCGCATCCATTCTTTTAAATTTGGTATTGAAGGAACAATTAACGCCCCGACAAATTTCTGCTCCGATCCTACTATCATCATCTGCTCAATAAATGGCGACTCCTTCATTTTATTTTCAATCGGCTGTGGCGCCACATATTTACCCCCGCTGGTTTTAAATAATTCCTTTTTTCGGTCCGTAATTTTCAAAAACTTATCCTCTTCAAAAACACCGATGTCTCCTGTATGCAACCAGCCGTCAATGATGGTTTCAGCGGTTAAATCAGGGCGTTTGTAATAACCCATCATCACACTTGGCCCCTTTACACAGATTTCTCCATCTGCCTCTAATTTAACTTCCTGCCCCTGTATTACAGGGCCAACGGTGCCAAATTTTGTTCCTTCCTTGCGCTGGCAGTTTACACTAATAACCGGGCTATTTTCTGTTGGCCCATACCCTTCATAAATAGGAATTTTTGCCGCAGTAAAAATCCTGATTAGCCTTACCTGGCAGGCGGCACCACCTGTTATTATAAAATCAATTTTATTTCCGAGTCCTTCTCTCCACTTATTAAAAATTACTTTATTGGCAAGAGCAAGTTGCATATTATACCATACGCCCATATCTTTTCTGTTGTCGTAGTCATTGCCCAGGGCAACTGCCCAATCAAATAGCTTTCGTTTAATTCCTTTGAGTTCTGCACCCTTGGACATGATTTTTTCATACACTTTTTCAAGCAACCGGGGAACGGTGCAAAACAAGCTTGGTTGTACTTCTTTTAAGTTTTCTGCAATGGTGTCAAGGCTTTCAGCATAATAAATGGAGATGCCGCTATCAATATAAATATAAGAAACCATTCTCTCGAAAATATGGTTGAGAGGTAAAAAACTCAACGCTTTCGAAGTGATACTATCTTCAAAAGGAAATGTATATTTAGAATTTAACACATTGCTTACAATGTTTCGGTGGCTTAACATAACACCTTTTGGAATACCGGTTGTACCTGAGGTATAAATAATTGTAGCGCAGTGCTCCGCAAGAATAGACTGCTTAATTTGATCTAAAGCAGACGAAACAACGTCTTCAGGCGATACAAGAATTTCTTTCCAATAGTCCACTCCGGTAAGTTGGTCAAAACTATATACGTTTTTCAAAGTGGCTACCTTGCCGCGTATGCTGCTTACTTTTGACAAAATATCTTCCCCGCTTATAAAGGCCAGTTTTACAGTGGCATCATTGAAAATAAATTCCAGTTCGTTAATATTGGTAGTGGGATAAATCGGGCAAAGCGCCGCTCCTATTTGCTGACAGGCTAAATCGAGTATCAGCCATTCAGGCCTGTTTTTACTGACCAGCGCAATTTTATCCTGATTTTCGATGGTCATGTCATGGCCTCCAATGCCCAGATTGAGTAGCCCAACACTCAGCTGGTCAACGAGTTTTTTTACCTCAGATGTGCTAAATAATTTCCAGTGGCCGTCTTCTTTTCCGGCCAGCATATCTTCCTTTGGAAAATGATCTAACTGGTACTGCAAAAAATCAAATATTCTGGACTGTTCGTTCATATGCAATCGTTAACTGTAATGGAAAGGTAATTCACTGTTTTTGTAACATTCATATTTTATACCTGTTTCAACGTTTGTTGCCTGTTGCTGATGCGCAAAAATTAACTGAAAACTAAGATAACTAAAATTTACTACTGCTGTACGTACAACGCAATAAATTCAATAGCGGTAATATTGAGTTACGGGGATTTTAAATACGCGGCCTCTTTGAAAACGGTTTAATTCGTTGTACTCGGTAGCATGTACCACGGTCCAGTTTTGAAAAACTGCCAGGTTTTGTGCGGCGCCAAACAGCCACTGGTCATAGGCGTCAAATAAACCTTCCTGCAGCAATTGCTTTTGCAAATCAAACAAGCGGAAAGGAAATTTTGCTTCGTATTGCTTTGACCAGTCTAAAATAAAACGGGTTCTGATCATAGTGAGCGATTCAGGGTTGATGCCGGCAGCTACTACCCCGGATTGCTTATTCATTGTTTCAATAAA
>JANYFI010000752.1 GCA_025362765.1 Ferruginibacter sp.
AACAAATTTATGGCAAATTTGTTTTGCTTATTAAATGTACAAAAGTGGAAAACCGCCAGCAGCAATGCGCTGATGGTAAGCCAGCAAATGTAATTGTACATGGGGATACTGTCATCTTTCCATTGCCAGTAACCTAATTTAACCGCCACAGGTTCTATCAGCCAATCAAACAAAACGGCCAGCGTTGCGCCGTCTGCAATCACTGACAGGCCTTTTAAAGCTATTGGTGGCGCTTTGGTTTCAAGGGCTAATTTGCTGATGATATTATTTAAAAAAGTGTGGATGGTGATACCGCAGCAATACACTACTATCAGCCAGTTAATACCTATGACAAAAGGCACCTGTTGCCATTTAACACCCAGTACATTTCCATAATTATAGTTACCAAACAACAGCCCCGTGTTTACGCCAACTACTTCTACTGCAAAACCAACAACGCACGTTACCATCGCAAAAAGATAAAAATACTTGTTCTTATCTTGCTGTGTCCATACCAGCAATGCAGCACTCCATAACAAATTAAACGGCGTTGACTGTATAATAAACGGGCTATTAAAAACAAGAATGCCCAACAGCCCTATGGTATGAAAAAGGATGGCAATGAATGTGGCTGCCTGGTATTTGGAAATATTGTTGAGCAATTTAGTAAGCTTGTTTTTGGTGATGGGCAGCAATTAACTCACTTACAATTTTAGCGCTTTTTAAACAAAGCGGAATGCCCCCGCCGGGATGAACGCTGCCCCCACAAAAATACAATCCCCTGATTGCATTTGAAAAATTAGCAGGCCTTAAAAAGGCTGCCAGTTTTGAATTGGAGCTGGTGCCATACAAAGATCCCATGTAACTTGCTGTTTGTGTTTCTATCATCACGGGGTCGAGTATATGTTCTGTTTCAATCAATGGCTCAATATTTTCATTTAGCATGCGGCTCAATTTTCTGAGCACATTTTTTCTTAAAACAATTTTTAAGTCCTCCCAACTTTGACCTGTGTTGGCCGGTGCATTTACCATTACAAACCAATTTTCTTTTCCATCCGGGCATTGTCCCGGTTCCATTTTTGATGTAATGTTGATATATATTGTAGGATCATCGATCAATTTTCTTTGTTCAAAAATATTATCAAACTCCTTTTTATAATCATTGCTGAAAAATATATTGTGCAGGTTAAGTCGCGGAAATGGTTTGTTGATGCCCCAATAAAAAATAACGGCACTGCTGCTGCGCTCTTGCTTTAAAACCTTCTTTGCCTGCGGTGCATTGTTCAATAAATTTTTATAGGTGAAGTAGATATCTCCATTGCTTATCACCAAATCTGCCAGCACTTTTGCATCATTTACAATTACACCCTGCACACTTTTATCAGCATGCATAATTTGTTGCACAGGTGTATTAAAATAAAACTGCACACCTTTTTTTACTGCCAGTTTATGTAAGGCATTCGTGATGCTGATCATACCTCCATGCGGATAAAATGTGCCCTGGTTTTGTTCCAGGTGAGGAATTAAACTCAGCATGGCCGGGGCTTTGTACGGATTGCTGCCGTTGTACGTTGCAAAGCGGTTAAACAACTGCACCGCTTCCGGCGAAGCAAAATGTTTGCTGTTGTGCTGGTTCATCGACTTCAGTAAATAATCAAGCCGCAATGTCTTTAAGGCTGGAAATATTCTTTTATTAAGCCACGTAGCTGCCTTGTGTAAAGAGTTATTTAAAAATACAGTGCCGATATTATTGTATAATTTTTCGGCATTCTTTAAGTACGTGAGTACATTCTCCGGAGGTTCGTTTAATTGTTCTTTTAGTTCTTTGGCAAACAGCGTTGCATCGGTATGCGCATGTATCACTTTGCCATTTTCATAAAAATATTTACAGGCAATGGCAACAGGTTCGTAAGAAAAATATTGGTCCATTGGTTCATTGGCCAATGCAAATAATTCCGCTATGTTTTGTGGTTGGGTAAATAAAGATGGGCCTGCATCAAAGTGATAGCTGCCCTGTTCAAATGCAGTCAGCTTGCCGCCTGGCACACTGTTTTTCTCATAAACTGATACATCCAATCCCTGCACTGCAAGCCGGATAGCGGTGGCCATCCCACCTACACCACTTCCGATAATGATTGCTTTTTTTTTGTGCATGTTTATGGTGAATAAGAGCGGCTTAAACAGCTTGTCTGCTAACTGGCAGGTATCGCTGTAGGTAGAAACCACTGTCCAATTAAAGCCGTTTTTTATCTTTCAATTGTTTGACTGTTTCTCATCTAATAATATTACTACCTGTTCATTAATCCCTTCGAAATAGTTTATTGTTTTCATAATGGTTTTGCTTAGATTATGTAATTCCATGGTCTGCGGGTTTAATGAGCATTTTGTTTTTCCGTTAATCAATTTTGTGCCTTTAAAAGCATAACGAAACCCAAATGAATCTTTGTCTAAAGAGTCTAATTCAAAAATAATATCTTCCACTGCCTGATCATTTTCTATACAATTATTCTTTAATTCCTCCCATTCATTTTTTGTAGCAATGTACCAACCTTGGGGTGTCATACCTCGCTTATCTTTGACAGCACTCCAATTGTAAAGCTTTCCATAAATTTTTACATTTTCTGTGCCGTTTATAGAATTTTGATTGTATACAGCATAACTCCAGGCAGGTATTAACTCTTTAGAATATTTATCAAACTCTTCTGAAGTTTTCGCTTCGAATATCGTGTCTCCATTTCTAAAATGAGTTACAGTTAAATTTTGAGTAGTCCAAACTCGATTCCCAATAATTACGGTATTGTATATATTATTATCAATATCAACTACTTTACCGAATTGCCGATCGGTTTTTTTTCGTGAGTCTGATTGCAGGAGTAAAATAATAGTAAATTGCATAATTGTTTCATAGTAACGATTTTAATTGTAGTTAAAATGATTTAAACCATAAATGTAAAGTCCGTTCAGGATGGCTTATAAACATCCATGATGTTTTGTGCAAGATACGCCTGTAGTCTTGGAAAGGCGATTTTAAACCACTCGCTGTATTTTTTGGGATGTTGTTGCATATCCTTATCAATGCTCTTGGTTGTTTGATATTGATACCAGCTCACCTCATCTGCGTCAGGAATAATAACGCCATCGTAAACGCCGGTAAACACATGATCATATTCGTATTCGGTAAGCCCGTTATCAAAAGGTGCTTTATAAATAAATTCAAAAGCTTTTTTTAGTTGGGTTGTAAAGCCCATTTCTTCCTGTAAACGTTTTGCCGCTGCTTCAATAATTTCCTCCCCGGGCGCAGGATGGCTGCAACAGGTATTGGTCCATAACAAAGGACTGTGGTATTTTTTTGCTGCTCTTTGCTGCAACAGCATTTCTCCTTTGGTGTTAAAAATAAAAACGCTGAAAGCCCTGTGTAG
>JANYFI010000684.1 GCA_025362765.1 Ferruginibacter sp.
ATGATACCAACCTTGGTATGGTCTTAAAAAATTACCTTGAATTAAACGATTACGAAGTGGTGTTGGAAAGAGATGGACGCCTGGGATTGGCGGCATTTCAACGTGAAAAGTTTGACATCTGTTTGCTGGACGTAATGATGCCCAACATGGATGGTTTTATGCTGGCGGAAGAAATCCGCGATATCAACCCTGATGTTCCTTTATTTTTTCTGTCTGCCAAAACAATGAAAGACGACATTATACAAGGCTACAAGTTGGGTGCGGATGATTACATCACCAAGCCATTTGACAGTGAAGTATTGTTGTTGAAAATTAAGGCCATCTTAAAACGCAATGAAGAAATTCACCGGGAAGAGGTAAATGCGGAATTTGATATGGGTAAATACCATTTCAATCCACGCCTGCGGGAATTGGTGTACGAAGGAAAAGTGCAAACGTTATCTCCCAAAGAAAATGAATTATTGAAAATGCTGTGTGAGTATAAGAATGATTTGTTACAAAGAGAAATCGCCTTAAAGAAAATCTGGGGCAGCGATACTTATTTTAATGGCCGCAGCATGGATGTGTATATCGCCAAACTGCGCAAGTATTTAAAAGAAGACAGTACCATTGAAATTGTAAATATTCATGGTAATGGATTTCGCCTGGTTGCAGCATAGCATTTAAATCATCAAAATAAAAAATAAAGCCGGCTTGTAACAAGCCGGCTTTTCTTATACAATGGAATATTAAAATAGTGTTCCCGGCGAAATTTTACCCAAATGCTGATATGCTTTTGCAGTAGCTTCTCTGCCCCTGGCAGTACGTTGCAAAAAGCCTTCCTGTATTAAAAAAGGCTCGTACACTTCTTCCAGTGTACCAGGCTCTTCGCCCACGGCGGTTGCGATGGTTGTTATTCCAACCGGACCTCCTTTAAATTTGTCGATGATAGCGCTTAGTATTCGGTTATCCATTTCATCCAGGCCATGTTCATCCACATTCAGGGCTTTTAAAGAATGTTGGGTTATTCCAATATCAATATTCCCATCATTCAATACCTGCGCAAAATCACGCACTCTTCTTAATAGCCCGTTGGCAATGCGGGGTGTTCCGCGGCTTCGCCTGGCAATTTCATCTGCTGCTGCTGTAGAAATGGTTGTATTGAGTATGGCTGCTGAGCGCAAAATAATTTTTTGTAACGTGGCAGCGTTATAATATTCCAGTCTTGATTTTATCCCAAAGCGGGAAAGCAATGGCGCAGTCAACAACCCACTCCTGGTGGTAGCGCCAATAAGGGTGAAGGGATTTAAATTTATTTGTACACTACGGGCATTGGGACCACTATCAATCATAATGTCAATGCGATAGTCTTCCATTGCAGCATATAAATATTCTTCTACCACATTGCTCAGCCGGTGAATTTCATCTATAAACAACACATCATTGGGTTCAAGGTTGGTTAACAGGCCTGCTAAATCACCCGGCTTTTCAATTACTGGCCCGCTGGTTTCTTTAATGGTTACGCCCAATTCGTTGGCAACAATTCTGCTGAGCGTTGTTTTACCTAAACCGGGTGGGCCATGAAATAAAATATGATCCAATGCTTCGCCGCGTATTTTTGCGGCCTTTATAAATATCCGCAGGTTTTCAATAGTTTGTGGCTGACCGCTAAAATCAGCCATCTCACTGGGCCGGATGTTATTTTCAAAGTCCTTTTCCGCTGCGCTCAACGCTTCACCATCCTTATTTAAATTCGGGTTTGCCATGCTGTAAAAATAATCATTTAACCAATGAAGCGAAAGCTAATTTTAAAGCACTACAATCCTGCAAAAATCTTCCAGTTGTTGCTTCGCCCTTTTATGACTTTTAACAACTATAAAAATACAAGGACTCATTTTATTTGTATATACAAATAAAATGAGTTTACTTTGTGTCCTATTATGAAATCATCCGCCAGCAGGTTTAATAAATGTCTTTATTTTTCGGCCAATGCGCTTGCCCGTAAAGTAGAGAAAATTGCTACAGACAGCTGGAAGCAGGTTGACCTTTCGCCCAGCCATGCTTACCTGTTGCTAACTGTAATTGAAGAGCCGGGTGTACAGCCAGGCATATTGGCGGCAGAATTGCAGCTAACACCCAGTACCATTACCCGTTTGATAGAGAAACTGGAACAAAAAAAACTGCTTGTTCGTACCTCGGAAGGAAAACTAACCAATGTATATCCTACACCAAAATCCAAAGAATTATATCCCAAAATGAAAACCTGCCTGAACGATTTCTACCAAGCCTGCACAGGTGTTACCGGTGAAGGCGAGATCAAACGAATGACGCAGCACATCAATAAACTAAACGATAAATTAACAGGTTGATTTTTTTCACCCATTATTTGTATATACAAATAATAAACAAATGCTCATTATTATGAAATATGTTATTACCGGAGGAGCTGGACACATTTCCGCTGCACTCACAGAATAGTCTTTAAAATTCAACGCCAGTAATTCTTCCGCCGCTGCTGCGGCAATGTCACTGGTATGCACCAGCACTA
>JANYFI010000764.1 GCA_025362765.1 Ferruginibacter sp.
TATTACGGCGTATCTGCAAAATGTTTTTTGTAAATAGCCAAACGGCAGCGGCCAGTATAGCTAAGAAAATAATTTGCGGAACAATATGCATAAGGTCTTTTTATATGGCTAAGTTAATTATCAAAAACCAACTATACTAATTATGAGCAATTATTGAATATTGATTTACTTTCGTACAATACAAATGAGGGATTGCATGGCAAACAGAAAATATATTCTTACAAAAGAAACCGTTGAAAAAAAACTTCGCCGTATGGCGTTGGAAGTAGCAGAACGCAATTATGGGGAGCAGCAACTGGTGTTGGTAGGCATCAAAGACAGCGGGCTCATTATTGCTCATAAGATCAGTCACTATTTAAAAGATATTTTTAACGGTGAAGTAATTGTGATTGCCATGACGATAGATAAAAAAAATCCGGGCGTTATTGAAATTGAACCTGTGATTGATTTTAATGACAAAATTATTTTGTTGATTGATGATGTAGCCAATACGGGCAAAGCCATGCTTTATGCGTTGAAACCTTTTTTGGAAGCCAGGCCAAAAAAAATACAAACACTTGCCATGGTAGAACGTACGCATAAATCTTTTCCTATTGAGGTGGATTATGTAGGGCTAAGCTTTTCAACAACGCTGGATCAGCATATTTATGTGGAAGTAGAAGATACTGATGTGATCGGCGCATGGATGGAAGAAGATGCCCCCTAAATCTCCGCCACAACGGTCTTTTGTAGCGTAAGCTGCGATGCTGTTATCTTTTTTTGCCTTTTTAATTTTTACTTCTTTCTAAAAGTGCAGCGCATGTACTTTAAAACTGCCTCTGCTAAATTCAAGACTGGGTGTAGGAAATTTAAAGGCGCTTAACACGGTCAATAAAAAGCGGATACTTTTCTTATTGGTTTTTATTTTGGTGAGGTCAATATCTGGTGCCAGGTACCATTGCCGGTAACGTTGTATGTCACTTCTGTCAAATATTACGTTGCCGTTTTTGTCTTTTGCCACATTGCTTCTGGCGCCAAACATACCATCTGCGCCATAGCCGAAAGCAACTGCCAGCCAGCCAGGCAAATTACTCTGTGGCAAAAAAGATTTCAGGTTGGCACTGGCCCAATAGCTTTGCGCATTGTAGTCTTTTATAAAACGTTCGCCCAGTGTTTTTCCGTAAATTTCATTGGCACGCTGGTTTAATTGTGCGTCACCATATTTATTTTTATGAAAAGAGAATTTTATTTTTATCCGCTGATCATTCCAGGCAAGTTCCTGGCCGATAAGTAATGCGCTTCCCGCAACATTGGCGCTAAAATCCCCCCAGCTAAAGCCCCATTCCGTACTAAAGCCATCCATTATTTCAATGGCACTTTGATACACCATACCGCTTAAGCCCCCCAGCCAAATTTGTTTTTTTCGGTCAATACCTGTCCATCGCCATAACTCCATGCTGGCACGGCTTTCAATATAAGCGCTGTAAAAATGCCCAACTTTATCAACCTGTAGCCATTCCGCATTGTCGTCAAAAAAATGAAAATGGCTGCGGGGGTAATCGGCATACCAGGCAGCATTCAGGCCAACTAGTATGGTGCCGTATCCTACTATATTGGCAGCGGCAACACCTTTCACCCTTTTTTTTATTTGTTGCGAACTCAGTGTTGGTTGCGATGCGGTATTCGATAATTTAAAGGTAGTTGAGCGTAGCGTATCAGTAGTAGTAATCTTGATACTGTCTTGAGAAAAAACATGTAGGTAAATTAAAAGCGTAGCAATAAAACATGCCACTTTTTTTGGGGTGACGGTAAAGCATTTGGATTTGTTATGCAGTATAATTTGCTGTTCTGGTAAAAAAAATCCCATAAAACAAAAATAATAGTATCTGTTGTTAATGAGATACTATTATTTTTGAGTACTTAAAATATGAAACAATGGATACTAACATTCAACAAAAAATAGACGGCTGGTTATCCGGCAATTACGAACAATCCGTAAAAGATACCATCATACAACTGCAAAAAGATAATCCAGGTGAACTGGCTGATGCTTTTTATAAGAACCTGGAATTTGGCACAGGCGGCTTACGCGGACTGATGGGTGTGGGCACTAACCGAATGAACAAATATACCGTTGGTATGGCAACACAGGGCTATGCTAACTATTTAAAGAAGTGTTTTACAGGCGAAATAAAAGTAGCCATTGCTCATGACTGTCGCAACAACAGCAGGTTTTTCGCTGAAACAACGGCTAATGTTTTCGCCGCCAATGGCGTAAAGGTATTTTTGTTTGAAGCCTTGCGCCCCACACCTGAATTAAGTTTCGCCATCCGCAGTTTAGGCTGCCAGGGCGGGGTGGTTTGTACTGCCTCTCACAATCCAAAAGAATACAATGGCTATAAAGCTTATTGGGATGATGGCGCCCAAATGGTAACACCGCATGATGAAAATGTAATTGTAGAAGTAGATAAAATCGCTTCGGTAGATGATGTGAAATGGAGTGGAGGAGAAGCAAACATTACTATCTTAGGAAAAGATATGGATGAAGCTTATCTCTCCATGGTAAAGGGTTTGAGTATTTATCCCGATGTGTGTGCTGCGCAACACGACCTTAAAATTGTATACACGCCTATCCATGGCACCGGCATCACCCTGGTACCCTGGGTACTGGCTGAATTTGGCTTTGATAATGTGCATATAGTTAAAGAACAAAGCACACCTGATGGAAATTTCCCCACAGTTGTATATCCAAATCCTGAAGAAAAGGAAGCTATGAGTATTGGCCTGGCCAACGCAAAACAATTAGATGCGGATATTTTATTAGGTACAGATCCTGACAGTGACCGCGTTGCAATCGGCGTTAAAAACGAAAAGGGCGAATGGGTGTTAATGAATGGCAATCAAACCGCCGTACTGGCTTTTAATTACATGATTGAGGCAAGAAAGACAAAAGGAATTAATCAGCCGAATGATATGGTGGTTAAAACAATTGTTACTACCGATATGATTGATGTCATTGCCAAAGCAAGCAATATCGCCTGCTACAATGTACTTACCGGGTTTAAATGGATTGCGTCACTGATTAAAGAAAAAGAAGGTAAAGAAAACTACATTATTGGTGGCGAAGAAAGTTTTGGCTTGATGGTGGGCGATAAAGTGCGTGACAAAGACGCTATCAGCGCTGTTGCGTTATTGTGCGAAATGGCAGCCTATGAAAAGAGTAAGGGCCGAAGTTTATATGCGAAGATGATTGACCTGTATGTGCAGTTCGGTTTGTACAAGGAAAATCTGGTAAGCATCACTAAAAAAGGAATGAATGGTGCAAAAGAAATTGCTGACATGATGGAAGGATACCGAAGTAATCCCCCTGCAACTATTGATGGGGTGGCGGTTTCTGCTTTGCTGGATTATGAATTGCAGACTGGTAAAAATTTGCAGACTGGTGAAACTTATCCTATTAATCTTCCCAAAAGCAATGTGCTGCAATTTGTATTGAATGATGGCACAAAAATTTCAGCAAGACCCAGTGGTACAGAGCCTAAAATAAAATTTTATTTTAGTGTAAATACCAAACTTGCTAATGCTGCGGGATTTGAAGCCGCCAATCAGTTATTGGATGATAAATTGAAAAGAATGATTGAAGAAATGAAATTGAAGTAAACACTAAAATTTAAAAAAAGTAAAATGCCGGAATAAATGCCGGCATTTTTTTATCATGTCATCAATAAACCTGCCCAAAAATTATTGTAACGTAAGTTTTTGTTTTATTGAAGAAAATTGGGGTAATTCGTGCCAGTTAAAATACTTATGAGAAATTACGAAGATAGTTACCGTCACAAGGGCTTACGAAAAAAATTAATGGATGTGCTGAGAGATAAAGGCATTACAGCCGAAGCGGTGCTCACAGCCATGAACAATATTCCCCGCCATTTTTTTTTAGACAGCGCTTTTGATGAAATAGCCTATGAAGATAGGGCTTTCCCTATCAGTGAAGGACAGACTATTTCGCAACCCTATACGGTGGCTTATCAAACGCAGTTGCTGCAGGTAAATCCTTTTGATAAAATATTAGAGATTGGTACCGGCAGTATCTACCAGGCAACAGTACTGGCCGAAATGGGTGCGAAAGTCTTTACGATTGAAAGGCAAAAATTGTTGTTTGAAAAAACGAGAACTTATATTTTTAAATCAAAATATCCCAACCTTAAATTCTTTTTTGGTGATGGATACGAAGGCTTGCCCACTTATGCGCCTTTTGATAAAGTTATCATCACAGCGGCGGCTCCCTTTATACCTCCTAAACTAATCGAACAATTAAAGACGGGAGGTAAAATGGTAATACCTGTTGATGAAGGAGAACACCAGCGTATGTTGCGCATTACAAAAAATGCAGATGGCAGCACCACAGAAGAAGCATTTGATAATTTTTCTTTTGTACCGATGCTGAAAGGAAAAAACGGATAACAGATCATTAAAAAGTGATACTAACCACATGAAATTTTTTGCGAAACTTGTTTTTATATGTAATTGCTGTTTTGTAATCGCCGTAATATTGCGGCTGGTTGAAAATGCGCATAAAACAAATGCAGTATTTACAGGAAGTATAAAAATACAGCCGCTCGAAAGCATGTTGGTGATCCTGGGATATGGCGCTATATTCGTCAATTTTATTTTCAACTTTTTTCTGCTGCTGGTGTTCACGTCCCCCAAAAAACCTTTCATACCACAATGGCTTAAAGTGATTAATTTTTTGTTTTTAATTGCACAGGTATACTATTTCTTTTTCAGCAAATTTTAAACGATTTGATACTATGGCAAAACCAAAGCAAACCTTAATCTGCAATAAAATATTTGAATGGTATTTTATCAATCTACATAAAAAAGCATGGCAATTGTTGCCATGCTTAAAAAAATTTGAAAGAAATTATTGGTTAATTAATAACGATCAATTATAACGTCTTCTCATTTGTAAGGACGTCCGTTGCTTTTTCTTCAGATTCCACATATCAATTGCACCAAATGTGCGGTTGAAATCATCCTGCTTTGAATCTGTTGCAGCTGTTTCATTTAACGAATCTTTCAGGTCATCATTTTTGATAGGGGCGCCAACGCCAGGTGTATCAGTTTTCATATCTCTAATTTTAATTTACTAAATAATAAACGCCGGTATAAGTTTTGAAATCACTTTCCGGAGATTTTCCTTAGCAAGCAATAGTTAGAAGAACGCCTTAAACCATCTAGTGATGATTTTGCGGCGCAAAGATACCGTGTATTTCGATATAATTCTTCGTGATTTAGACATGAAGCGCCTAAAACCTTGTTAAAGTATTATCTCCTTTTTCTGTTAGTAAAGCAAGATT
Organism: Ferruginibacter sp.; assembly: GCA_025362765.1. Classification (GTDB taxonomy): domain Bacteria; phylum Bacteroidota; class Bacteroidia; order Chitinophagales; family Chitinophagaceae; genus Ferruginibacter. The sequence continues at coordinate 5,340 of JANYFI010000764.1, forward strand.
TAGTTAAAATTTGCCCTAAATTTTCTGTATAGAATAGTAATTAACAGGCAAACAATTAAAAATCGCATCGGTTATGTAAAATGGTGAATACACCGACATGCTGTATATTGCAAAACAGCCCTAAATCAAAAAACACATGCTGTAATCTTGGTAAGGAGATGTTGTAGTAAACAGGGAGAATTATAAAAGTAATCCTTACGTGGTTAATGTATAATTAATTCTATTAACACAATGGTGGTACTTTAAATTTAGCTAAATCAATATCTTTATACAGTAAATTTAGAACAGATCAATGTTTAAAAAAACAGGGGCAATTATTGTATCATTGCTGGTTTTTTCTTTTTTTTCGGGTGTATTATTTGCGCAGGAAATTAAGGAACAACCGGATACCTTTTTTTTAGCGAAAAAGCATGGTTTGCTGGGGCAGTTGGCAAAAAGTATTTCTACCGATGCACCGGGGGCGGATGCGGTGAAAGTGGTAAATCCATTCATTGTACATACCGGAAAAATAATCCGTACTATTCAGTTCGTTCGTCTTGGTTTTGAACGGAACATATTTGATACTACCATTATAAGAAATAATTTCGAAGCCATTGTAGCCAATGGGTTTCACAAAAAAACTACTGAAAAAACGTTGTACAACAATTTATTCTTTAAAGTGGGCGAAAAAATTCATCCATATTTGCTGGCAGATAATGAACGCCATTTGCGTGACCAGGTGTACATTCAGGATGCCCGCATCTTAATTGATACCATTGCCGGTACCATCGATTCAGTTGATGTGCTTGTAATTACAAAAGATATTTTTCCTTTAGGAGGAAGCATTGATTTGAGCAGTGCTACAAAAGTAGGAATACAGGCAAGAAATGAAAATGTTGGAGGAAGCGGATCACAGTTATCATTAAGTACTTTGTATGACGGCGACCGTAATCCAACGATGGGCTACGATGCCGGATTTTTGAAGCGCAACATCAGGGGGAGTTTTATTGACTGGAGTGCGGGATTTCAAAATTACCGCAATGCATTCAATAGTGGTCGGCCAGAAGAAACTTATCTATTTACACATTTTGAAAAACCGCTGGTAACCCCCTACATTCCCTGGATTGGCGCAGCCGACTTGTCAACCAGCAAAACCAGCAATAATTATATTTCAGATTCCCTGTATAAAAACGTGTATAAATACAAATACGACATAGCGGATATCTGGTTTGGTTACAATTTTGGGAGCCAGCGTCTTTTATATAAAAATACGAACACAAGGGTT
>JANYFI010000781.1 GCA_025362765.1 Ferruginibacter sp.
ACGAGCAAAGCCCAATAATGAAATACTGTTGAAGCGTGCGACGCCAATGAAGCCAAATAGTAATTCATAGCCGGGTAAAAAAGCAACTAACAATAATCAGCCCTTTCAAAAAAATAACAGGCCTCAAATTACCCTCCGCCACGGCGGAGACGGAGACTATGCCACAATCCCCTTTACCACAGTACCCGCTACATCTGTTAGCCTGTATCTTCTGCCCAAATGTTTAAAAGTGAGCTTCTCATGGTCAATGCCCATGAGGTGTAACACCGTTGCATGAAAGTCATTTATATGCACCGGATCTTTGATGATATTGTACCCAAACTCATCTGTTTCACCATACACGCCCGGCTTTACACCGCCGCCCGCCATCCAGATGGTAAAGCACCTGGGATGATGATCGCGGCCATAATTTGTTCTTTCCAATTTACCCTGGCAATAATTGGTTCTGCCAAATTCGCCACCCCAGATTACCAGTGTTTCGTCAAGGAGCCCCCGTTGCTTTAAATCGGTAATTAATGCCGCTGACGCCTGATCGGTATCCATACATTGGCCCTTGATTTCGTTGGGCAAACCACCATGGCTATCCCAGCCCTGGTGGTACAATTGTACAAAGCGAACGCCGCTTTCTGATAATTTTCTTGCGAGTAAACAGTTGGCGGCATACGTGCCTGGTATCAGGCAATCGGGCCCGTATAATTTTACAATATCTTCAGGCTCTTTGCTAAGGTCAGTAATTTCAGGCACCGCAGTTTGCATACGGTAGGCCATTTCGTATTGTTGTATTTTGGCATTAATCTCGGGGTCACCAGACTCCTGGAAGGTTTGCGCATTCAGTTCTTCCAGCTTATCCAGCATCTTTCGTCTGTCTGCCTTATTAATGCTTTCCGGATTATTAAGGTACAACACCGGGTTATCGCCGCTACTGAATTGCACGCCCTGGTGAATGGAATCTAAAAATCCATTGCTCCATAATTTTGAATATACCCCTTGTCCGTTGCCCTTACCCTTGGATAACAATACACAAAATGCAGGCAGGTTTTTATTTTCGCTGCCCAGCCCGTAACTGAGCCAGGACCCCATGCTGGGGCGGTTACCCACCTGGGCTCCCGTTTGAAAAAACGTTAAAGCAGGATCGTGATTGATGGCCTCTGTATGCATGCTTTTTACGAAGCATAAATCATCGACCACTTTGGAGGTGTACGGCAGCAATTCACTGATCCAGGCTTTGGCTTCGCCATACTGGTTGAATTTAAAAGCGGTACCCGCCAGTGGAAATTTTTTCTGATCGGCCGTCATGCCTGTTAATCGCTGGCCCATTCGGATAGACGGCGGCAAATCCTGGCCAAACATATCTATCAGCTTGGGTTTATAATCAAATAAATCCAGTTGCGACGGCGCACCGTTTTGAAAAAGATAAATAATTCTTTTAGCCTTTGGCGCGAATTGCGGCAAACCCGACAACAACATTTCTTCATCGCTTTTGGCGCCGAATAAATCAGGTATTAGCAGACTACCCAATGCCACACTTCCTATACCGAGACTTAGCTTTGAAAGGAACTTTCGCCGGTTGATGCCCAGCCCGTGTTCCAGGATTTGATTTTGCATAATTATGTTTTTACGATGGCCTCCTCCATATTGTACAGCATACTAATAGTTTTCATTAGTGCCGCGGTATTGTTAACATCCACCTTTTTATCTGCCGGATATTCACCAACGTTCAGGGTTGCCGAAGCATCCAGTTGCTTTTGTTGAAATTGTTTTAACTGGTCGTCGAAATATGCTTTTAAAATACCGGCTTCTTTGTCGCTGGCCCTGCGGCAAAGAATGCGACGGAAAGCTTTTTTTATTTTATCGTCTGCCGACGATTTTTCTTCCATCAGTGTTTCAGCAAATACCCTCGAAGCTTCCAGTACAGTCGGATCGTTCATCATCATTAATGCCTGCAATGGCGTATTGGTTTGCGTACGTTTTACTTCGCATTGGTCGCGGTTACTGGCGTCAAACAATATCATGCTGGGGGGAGGTACAGTTAATTTTATAAAGGTGTACATGCCCCGCCGGTACAGTGCTTCGCCTTTATCCTGTTTGTAAGTAGCAAGCACGCCCCTGCCTGAACTTGCCATCTCCCAAAGCCCTTTTGTCTGGTAAGGTTTTACACTTGGTCCGCCAATGGTTGGCACCAGCAGGCCGCTGCTGGCCAGCACAATGTCTCTTACACCTTCTGCCTTTGCCCTAAGGCGGGGTGCCCGGCTAAGCCAGATATTTTCAGGATCCTTTTTATAGTTTTCTTCTTTTACCTTAGAAGATTGCCTGTAGGTGCCGGATAGTACAATTTGCTTTACCAGCCTTTTTACATCCCAACCATGTTCCATAAAATCTACCGACAACCAATCGAGCAATTCCGGGTGTGTGGGCAGTTCGCCCTGCATGCCAAAGTCACCAGATGTTTTTACAATACCCCGGCCAAATATTTCCTGCCAGAGATGATTTACAAAAACCCTTGCGGTAAGTGGATTGGCGGTATTAACGGTCCATTCAGCCAGGCCCAACCTGTTGCGGGGCAGAGAAGTTGTGTCAAAAGGCATTACTGCTTTTATTGTTGATGGTAACACTTCCGTAGTTGGCTGATCATAGACACCCCGGTTGAGTATAAAAGTTTTTCGCATGGTATCCCGCTCCCCCATCACAGAAATCATCATGGAGCCCGTATCTTTTTTATTGATAAAGGTTAACACATGTCTTGCCTCCGAATCGGAGATATTTAGGATAGGATTTTTTGCGGGCTTCGACTGACCTACGTCGCCTTCATATCCTACCTCTTTGGTGTTATTAAAAAAAGCAAACATCTGGTAGTATTCTTTCTGCGAAATCGGATCGTACTTATGGTCATGGCATTGGGCGCATTCAGCCGTCAAGCCTAATATACCTTTGGTATAAGTTTTTGTTTTATCCAGTATATAACTGATGCGGTATTCTTCGGGCACCACGCCACCTTCTTCCGTGTATTTATGGTTGCGGAAAAATGCGGTGGCCAACACTTGTTCCTTAGTAGCGTTGGGAAGTATATCGCCTGCAATTTGCCATGTAAGAAACGTATTGTACGGCATGTTTTTATTGAAGGCGTAAATTACCCAATCCCTCCAGGCCCACTGTGTTCTTATATTATCATCCTGGTAACCGTAACTATCAGCATAGCGTGCTATATCCAGCCATTGCACCGCCATCTTTTCTCCATAAGCAGGGCGGCTCAATAAAGTATCTACCAATGTTTCGTAGGCATTGGTATTTTTATCCGCCATAAAATCATCCATCATTTTATCTGTTGGCGGCAAACCGGTTAAATCCAGTGACACTCTTTTTAACAAGCGTTCTTTATCCCCTTCTTCATTCATAGAAAGACCCGCCTGTTCCTGTTTGGCAATAATAAAATTGTCAATTTCATTCCTGGCTAAGGCCTTGTTTTTTATTTCAGGCAAAGGCGCTTTAACCGGCTTTACAAAAGCCCAGTGCGGCTCGTACTTTGCACCCTGGCTGATCCATTTTTTAAACAAGGCAATTTCATGTGCGGATAAAACGCCCAGGTGAGAGGATGGTGTCGGCATCTGGTAACCGGTATCTATAGAAGAAATTCTTTTGTATACTTCCGACTCATCCGGCTTAAAGGGAACAAATGCAAAAGCGCCCTTGGTTTCTTTTAATGGTGCAAAAGCGGAGTCGGGAATATCAAGCCTTAAACCGGCTTCTCTTTTATTTGCATCCGGACCATGGCATTTAAAACACTTGTCGGATAAGATGGGCCTGATGTGAAAATTGTAGCTCACTTTTTCCGGCATCACCAAGGCGGTGTTACTGTTATTGTTCATGCAGGCAAGCCAGCCACAAACTGTAGCCATCAACAAAAACAATACTAATAATAATTTTAATTTCATATAGCTTCTTTTAATTTCCCTCCGCTCTAAAGAGCGGAGCAATTCAGCGGAGCAATTCAACAAAGCAATTCATTACATTCATTACAAGACAACCAGATTACAACAAACTAACACCAGGCATTTCAACAAATTCATTCCTCCCAGCCAATGTATCTAAGGATGCGCATTCTTACTCATAGAATAAGGCGCATCTTCGTCTTCTATGCCGCGCTGTTTATTGGGCAATGGCCCCATCGAAAACTGCAGTGTTCCTCCTTTTAGCAGATCAAAATGGTTTAGCCAGTTTTGATCAACTACTTTTCCGTTTAACTTCAGTTTTTGCACATACAAATTTTTATCGCTGTTGGCGGGTGCGCTGATCTGCAATTGCCGTCCATTTTCAAATTTGATGGTAAAGTTTTTAAACAAAGGCGCTCCCAATACATATTGATCGGTGCCTGGACAAACCGGATAAAAACCCATTGCCGAAAAAACGTACCAGGCAGAGCTTTGACCATTGTCTTCATCGCCGCAATAGCCGTCTGGTGTTGGTTTATAGAGTTTGTTTAACGACTCTCTGATCCAGTATTGTGTTTTCCAGGGTTGGCCTGCATAGTTGTATAAATAGATAAAATGCTGTATGGGCTGGTTGCCATGTGCATATTGCCCCATATTCATAACCTGCATTTCCCTTATTTCGTGAATCGTAAAACCATAATAGCTGTCGTCAAAAACCGGCGGCATTACAAAAACAGAATCCAGCATACCGAGGAATTTTTCCTTGCCACCCATCAGCTTTTTCAAAGCCGCAATATCATGAAAAACGCCCCAGCTATAATGCCAGCTATTTCCTTCAGTAAAAGCATCGCCCCACTTAAATGGATTGAATGGTGTTTCAAAAGAACCATCCTTGTTTTTTCCCCGCATCAGGTTGTGTTCAGTATCGAAAAGGTACTTAAAATTCTGGCTTCTCTTTGCAAATAAATCAATTTCTTTTTGCGGACGATGCAACGCTTTTGCCAACTGATAAATACTAAAATCATCAAATGCGTATTCAAGTGTGCGTGCGGCGTTTTCGTTTATTTTTACGTCGTAGGGAACATACCCCAGTTCGTTATAATACTTAACGCCTGTGCGGCCTGTACCCATCGGACCTTCATTTTCGGCACCATGTAAAAGTGCTTCGTATAATTTGTTGATATCGTATCCCCGCAACCCTTTCATGTAAGCATCCGCTACAATGGACGCTGAATTATTACCCACCATCACATTGCGATAACCGGGGCTTGACCATTCGGGCAAAAATCCGCCTTCCTTATAACTGTTAATCAGCCCTTCCTGCATTTCTTTATTTACAGAAGGAAACACTAAATTTAAAAATGGATACAGTGCACGAAAGGTATCCCAGAAACCAGTACCTGCATACAAATACCCCGGCAATACGCTACCGTTGTAAGGACTATAATGAATGGTCTTTCCCGAAGCATCCACTTCATATTGCTTTTGAGGAAATTGCATGGTGCGGTAAAGACAGCTATAAAAAGTCCTGGTTTGATCCACAGTACCGCCATCCGCCAATAACCTGCCCATATATTTATTCCAAACCGCTTTGGCTTTTTGTTCTGTAGCATCGAAAGAATCAGTGGCCAGTTCCTGTTGCAGGTTTTGTTCCGCCTGTTGAAAACTGATAAAAGAAGAAGCTACTTTTACATTTATTTTTTCTCCCCTGGCTGTTTTAAAACCAATTACCGCACCAGCATGATTCGCTGTTAATTCCAATGAATCTTTTAGCAGCAATCCATCCCGCCAGGTTTGTGCTGTTGAAAATGGTTTATCAAACAGCAACACAAAATAGTTTTTAAAATTGGCTGGTACGCCGCCGCTGTTGCGGGTTGTGTAGCCAATAATCTTTTTTTGATCAGGCAATATTTTAATGTAAGAACCTTTATCAAAAGCATCTATTACCATGAATGCACTGTCAGTTTCAGGGTAAGTAAACCGAAATTGTGCCGCTCTTTCTGTTGGCGTAATTTCCGCGGTTACATCCGCATCCGCCAGGTAAACACTGTAATAGTAAGGTTTGGCAATTTCTGTTTTATGCGTGAACCAGCTGGCCCGGTCATTTTGTGTAAATTTCAATTTCCCGGTAACAGGCATGATAGAAAACTGGCCGTAATCGTTCATCCACGGCGACGGCTGATGCGTTTGTTTAAAGCCCCGGATTTTATCTGCGTGGTAAGTGTATTGCCAGCCATCGCCCATTACACCAGTTTGCGGCACCCAATAATTCATACCCCATGGAACGGAGATAGCCGGATAGGTATTTCCGTTGGAAAGATCGGGTTTGGAGTCTGTGCCCATTAAGGGATTTACCCAATCTACGGGGTCAGTTATTTTTGTTACCACCTGGGCAATTGCAGCTCCACCAATAAAGCTGTAACAAATAATAAGTACTGCTTTTTTTAAATTAATTCTATTTTTTTTGATAGTACCCACCTGGTCTTTTTACTTGACTAATAATTCAAAAAGATTGTTTCCTGCTTATTATTGTTTCTATTATCACTTTAATGAAAAGAATTATTTTCCTTTTTTATGTAGCTTTGCATATACCCTTACATAATCCACTATAAATTTTTGTGGTAAAACCCCATCGGCTATCGGGCCCGGCCATTCGGCACCCATGGCCATATTCAGCAATAAATAAAATGGTTTACGAAATGGATTGTTACTTCCTTTTCCGGCGGAGTCGATGATAAAATGATGATAGGGTTTATCATCCAGGTAAATATCCATCGCATCTTCCGTCCACTCCAATGCATACACATGAAAATCATTCAGCAGCGTTGCATCGGTTGTTTTGCTTCCGCTGGAGCGATGCCCGTTTTTTGCAGTTGAATCAGCAAAATGTATGGTACCATAAATATCCTGCGAATGATTGCCTATAAATTCCATGATATCAATTTCGCCACAAGCCGGCCATCCAAGCTGATTATGGTCAACACCCAGCATCCAGATCGCCGGCCACATACCGCCGCCATGCGGCAATTTTGCCCTTATTTCTATTCGTCCGTATTGTATATCTATTTTACCATTGGTGTTAATGCTTGCAGAAGTATATTGAGCCAGTGAGTCTTTGGCTCGCCAATCTGTTGAGCCTTTTTGATAATCAGCATTCCGGAAAAATTCTTTTTTACCTGTAATGGTAAGCACACCATTTTGTACCCATGCATTCTCCTTTCTGCCATTGGTATAATATTGCTGCTCCTGGTTGCGCACATGCCCGTTTTCATAACTCCACTTGTTGGCATTTGGTAAGCCTTTGTAATTAAATTCCTCGTGCCAGGTTAGTTTCCACCCTTTCAATTTTTGTGCGGCCGCAGTAGAAACTATTGCACAAAAAAAGGTTGAAATAAAAATTATTATATACTTTTTATTTTTCATTAAGATAAAATTACAGCCATACAAAAGCAACTACACGAATTAAATAATCAAATGGCAAAAATCTATTCTTTATTTTATCATTAACAGAGCCTAATTTAACCCACCCTGACCACGATATAATTTTACCGGTTTATCCAATGTAAGTTTTAACACCGTCATGTACTCATCTCTTATATTTTCGGGCACATTAATAAACACCAAACCAGGCACCGGGCTCCATGAAATTTTACCCACAACTTTAGGTGTTAAGTGGGTCGACGTGCCGAGTACCTGAACATCTTTAATCTCATTCGCCAGGCCTTTTACCATGATGTTGCCTGCAGTTTGCGCGGGTAAGAAAAGATACAGCGTGGTGGAATCTTTTGACATAGTGGTTGGGCCATAAAAATGTCCCTGCGGCAAGCCGGGAACGGTATTAAAAATAGCTTCTCCATTCTTGCTGTTCCATTTGCCCAGTTCTTTTAAAATATGCACCTGTTCTTCCGGTATTGTGCCATCTGCCTTTGGGCCAATATCCAGTAACAAATTTCCGCCGTTACTTACCGCATCCACAAAAATAGTGATCACTTCAAAAGGTGTTTTATAAGCGGTGTCATCGGGATGATACCCCCAATTGTTGTTGGTGGTCATACAAAGTTCCCACCAGTTATATTTGGGTCTGCTGACCGGAAAATTTTGTTCCGGTGTTTCGTAATCCCCATACCCCTGCAGTCTTCCGTTAATGATGGCATTGGGCTGAATAGCCAAAATTTGCTGCCGCACTTTTTCTGACTGCCATTCATCGGCGGTCTTTTCCCAATCGCCGTCAAACCACCAAAGGTCGGGCTTGTAGGCCGTATTAATTTCGTTGATCTGGTTTTGAAAAAAATGTTGAAACCGTTTCCAGCGTGCAGGATCATCTGCAATTTTGTAGCGGTTGCTGTCTTTCATAAACCCTGGATAATCAGGATGACTCCAGTCAAGCAACGAAAAATAAGCGCCTTTTTTAATGCCTTTTTCTTCCAATGCCTTATAAAACGGACCTATAACGTCCCGCTTTGCCGGTGTATTATCTGCCACATTCAAATGATGTTGTTTGGTGGGCCACAAGGCCATGCCATCATGGTGCTTAGTGGTAATCACCGCATACCTGGCACCGGTTTCTTTTATCAAAGCCGCCCATGCCTGAGGATCGTATTTTGAGGCCGTAAAACCCTTCATCTGTTTAATGTAATCCGCATAGCTTATTTTTTTATTGTAAAAGCTCCAGCTTTCATCCACACCATTTACGGAGTACATGCCCCAGTGAATAAAGATGCCGAGTTTGGCATCAGCAAACCACTGCATTTTACTACGAATTGAATCGGGATTTATTTTTTGCTGGGCAACGGCGCGGGTAGAAAATAAAACCGCTATCAGCGAAATATAAAATATAAAAAATATTTTTTTTATCATGTCGGTAAATAAGTTGGTTAAGATATTTTTTATGCAAGCAAATGCGGTTTTGTTTGGTATACTTCCCATAACAGTTCGCCAAAAATGGTGTTGGCCCAGGCAAACCATTTACGGGTAAAGTTGGCGGCATCATCTTTTTGAAAAGACTCATGCATAAAGCCTGTTCCAGCGTGCGTTTTGCGCAGCATATCAATACACATTTTTATTTCAGCATCGTCTTTGCTGGTCAATCCACGCATAACGATGCTAAGTGGCCATATCATATTCATGCCTGCATGCGGGCCACCAATCCCTTCTGCAGCTTTGCCTTTAAAGAAAAAAGGATTGTTAGCCGACAGTAATAATTTTCTTGTGTTGATATAAACAGGATCAGTATTTTTTACTGCGTTTAAATAAGGCAGCGATAAAAGGCTAGGTACGTTGGCATCATCCATTAAATTAAAACTGCCAAAACCATTTACTTCATACGCATAAATTTTTCCGTATTGCGGATGATTGATTACTGCATGTTGTTGCAAGGCCTTTTCCACTTCATTTGCCAATGCGGCCAATTCACCCGACAATCCATTATCGTTAAAAATTTGTTTTATCATGGTGGATGCCTGCCGCAAACTCACTACCGCAAAAAAATTGGAGGGAATTAAAAAAGGAAAAACCGTAGCGTCATCGCTGGGACGAAACATAGAGCATATTAATCCAACAGGCTTCACGGGGTAACCATATCCACCCAGCGGCACGCCATCAGTTGCCCAGGCGGTGGTGCGTTGAAATGTGTATGGACCATTGCCGTTTTTTCGCTGCTGTTCTTTAAAAGTTTTTAAAATTAATTGAACGGCGCTTTTCCACTGTTCATCAAAGGGCGTTGTATCACCGGTTTGTTTCCAGTAATTGTAGGCCAGCCGGATGGGATAACATAAAGAATCAATTTCCCATTTTCGTTCATGGATGCCAGGTTGCATTGTAGTTAAATCACTTTTCCATTCGCTTATTTTATTTTCATCTTTATAAAATGCATTGGCGTAAGGATCTTTCAAAATACATTTTACCTGGCGGTTAATTACTCCTTCAATCAGTTGCCGCAGCTCCGCATCTTTTTTTACCAAGGCAAGATAAGGCCATACCTGGGCGGTACTGTCTCTCATCCACATAGCGTCAATATCCCCGGTAATTACATAAGTATCCGGTTTGTTGTTGACCATTTCAACATCAACTGTTGTATCCAGTGTGTTGGGAAAACAGTTTTCAAATAACCAGCTCAGCTCTTTATTTTTTACCTTACTTTGAAATTCTGTTATTGCTGCTTCTACCGCCTTGCTGTGAAATTTTCTTTTTTCGTATGGAACCCTCACCACTGGAAATCCAGGATCAGCTTGTGCAAACGAAACATTTTTGAGCAGCAAACCGGCGCCAAGTAAACCGGTATTCTTAATAAACTCTTTTCGTTCCATGTATTTTTTAATTTTAGAAATAATTTGTGAACGGTCAATGGGCAATCGTCAATGGGCTACCTGCAATTGTCTAATTATTAAATATCTCCTACGCTTCCACTATTAACTATCAACTATCAACTATTACCATTCTCTATTCACCCACTTTCACCTGTTCTTCGTGTTTTGAGAAAGGATGAATTTTAATAGCTGGTATGTGTTCATAATTTTCCATCACCAATGCAGCCGCACCAAACAATTCAGCCTGGTTTCCCAATGTGGATATTTCAACACTGGTGCTTTCATACAAGCGGTAAATACAATGTTCATTTAGCGCCTGCTGAATAGGTGCCTGCCATATCTGGCCTGCTGAAGAACCGCGGCCACTAAGAATAATAATCTTTGGATTTAACAGGTGAATTAATACGGCAACGCCTTTGCCAATATTATAGCCTGCTTTTGAAAACAGCTCAATGGCAAACTGGTCGCCGTTTTTTACCGCTTCAATAATGGCATCACAATCCTGTTCCAGGTCATCGCCTTTTAATGAGCTCAATCTTGAAGTTCTTCCCGCCTTCACGCCTTCTCTTGCTTTTTCAACAATCAGTTGCAAAGATGTTTCTGTTTCAAGACACCCTGTTTTACCACAACTGCATAATTTGCCATTTAAAAATAACGGGATATGACTAAACTCGCCGGCAAATCCTTCATGTCCCCTAAACAGCTCTCCATTTAAAATCAATCCCAGGCCAATACCCCAGGCTATGTTGATCACCATGGCATTGCTTGATTCTCTTGCTGCACCAAAACGAAGTTCTGCCAATGCCACCAGGCTACTGTCATTATCAATAAATACCGGCACTTTTATCTTTCCAGCAATATACCGGGTGATACTTTTATTATCGGGCAATTGTAAAAAAGTATAATTTACTCCTTTTTTTACATCCACAAATCCGGGCATACCAATACCAACGCCAACAAATTTTTCTTTTGAGATACCTGAAGCATCCATTACCATTTGTATTTTTTCAATCAACACCTGTAACGCAGCAGGATTATCGGGTAAAGGCAGTACGATTTTTTCTATCGGACTTACAAAATTGTTTTGCATGTCCATAATGGCGATTTTTGTTACATACTGATCCATCGCTACGGATACCAGGTACATTACGTCCTGTTGAAGTGTATAAATCAATGGCCTTCGGCCGCCTGTAGATACAGCATATCCTGATTCTACTACCAGGTTATGTTCCAGTAAATCTTCCAGTAGTTTTGCTGTAACGGGAAAGCTTTTATCAATTTTAAAACTTAAATCTGCGCAGGACAAACTGTCTTGAAAATACAATTCCTTTAATATTTTATTGCGGGAAAGTTTCTTTTTCTCGGTCATGTGGCTTGGTGAAAACTCGTTTGGGATAAATATTTTTATTATTAACTAAAGGTAGAAAAAACTTTTTTAATTATTAAAGAAGTTGTTGGGTTGGCTGAACGAAGAGCTCAATTTTTGCATTAAATACTGTTATTGACGCATGCATGGCGGATGGGATTGCTATGCTATTGCACAAACCAACCGAACAGCAATAAAACTGGCAAAAGAATTTATAGCTGATTTAAGTGAAAAAGATTGTAGAAAAGAGCACGAATTTGTTGCGCTATATGCCTGTTTTTTTTCGCCGGTTTATAAATAAAATTCATTGTACCTGGCCATGGTGATATGCCAGTATATAGTGTTTCCAACTGGTTTTTTACAGCAGGTATACACAGGCTGGCGCCTGTTGCTAAAGAACAAATAACAAAACGCACCATTACCCGCCAACCAACACTGCAATATCCATATAAACTTTGCAATTCACCCAACGGTGCGGTACTGCGCACCTATTACTTTACTTCAAACAAATATTCACCTGAAGCCACACTGATTTTCGTCATACCATTTACATGCTGTATCAAACCGCCTTTCAACAACTCATTGTTTTCATAAATTGCCGTGTTTACAACCGTTGGCAAATAAATATTGGCGGTAGCATTTACCGGTATGCTCACCTGCAATGAAAACACCTTACCGTCCTTTTTCCAATCCGTAGCAATCCATCCGTAGGAAGAATGAAAACTTCCTTTAGCGGCGTTGATATCACCCACAACCTGGGGACGGATACTTATTTTTTGATAAGCCACTGAACCTTCTTCCTGGTCAATACCGGCCAGGCCGCTGTAAAACCATTCCATAATATGGCCCAGCATTAAATGGTTATTGGAAACATCTTCCCTGGCAGGCCAGGATTCCGTCAATGCCGTTGCGCCTTTCTTTAACTGAAAACCATAACCAGGTACGTCGTCCCGGTTATTCATATCAAACAACAATTGAGAGGCGCCGCCTTTATCTAATGCATTCACCAAAAAATGGAAGCCTACATCACCTGCCGTCAACGCTTTGTTGCCGGCATAAATAGAATCTACAAGATTTTTAATCACGGCATTTTTATACTTGTTGTCAACCAGCCCAACGCTGAAAGGCATGGCCATAGCCGTTTGACTGCCGGTTGAATATACTTTTGTTTTGGAGTTAAAATATTTTTTATTGAAAGATTGCTTTATAGATGTGGCGAGTGCTGTGTATTTTGCTGCGTCTGCTGTATTGTTCAATATGGCAGCCATCTTACTCACCAATACCACATCATAATAATAGATAGAAGTGGCGGTTACTGTTTTAGGAGTCAGCTGAGACTCGCCCGGAGGCTTAAGGCCATAATCAAACCAGTCACCAAGACCATGAGACAACAAGTGACCAGAAGATTTGCTGTCAAGATAATCCACGTATTTTTTTGTCATGCCATACGCCTTTTCCAGGATTTGTTTATCCCCATACCATTTATATAACAACCAGGGTAATATTACTGAACTACTGCCCCACTCAGGCGAATCTAAAAAACCACCTTCAAACACCACGTATTCCGGTGCAATATCCGGTACAAAGCCTTCCGGATATTGCGCATCCTGCAGGTCCTGCACCAGTTTGCTGTACAGATGATACACATCAAAATTGTAATGAATGGAGTTACCCATCAGGTAATCCTGTTCCAGCCAGCTTAGTTTTTCCCGATGTGGACAATCGGTTACCACGCTTTGCAGGTTGCTTTTGATGGCCCAGTTGATGAGTGTATAAATGCGGTTAAATAATGGATTACTGCATTCGAAATTACCATTGGCCGGGTTGCTGTTTCTATTGTGCAGGGAACTGAGCTGCATAATTATCGGCAAGCCGGCATCGTTGGTAGAAGTATCTGTTACAGCACCTTAATTTTGAAGTCAACAGTTTTTATATAATGGACAGAGGATACGTAGACTACAAAAGGTTTTACAAGATTCCCCAGGCGCACGGCTCCAGCCCTGTGTCTTCCAGTTACTACTCTTCGTATCTTTTACTGCCACATTTTAGCAAGCCATTGCTTTTTTTCTTAACCGATACAGCATATTTATGAATAAAAAATACAATTAGC
>JANYFI010000790.1 GCA_025362765.1 Ferruginibacter sp.
CTGGTAGCGGCTGAAAGCGCCATCGGATATATCAACCAGTCCGCCGCAGTATTTTTGTAATGTTGCACGCATATTATCAGGAATAAAAATAACGCCCCGTTGGCTACAATCATGGCCGCATTTTTACCAATCAGCAACGGAATAGTTTTCAATCCCTGCCTGGTATCAGCAATCATGTCTCTTATGTCAAATGGTATGGTGATGGCGAATACAAACAAAAAGCGCTCGAGCAGCATGGTCAATACATGTTCCCTGGAATGTATTCTTCCGGATTGAATAACGGGTAAAAGGATCGTGGATGCCGACCATACAAAAGATATCAGGAATATTTTCAACGCAGGGATTTCCCGTAACCTGAAAATGAGTTTATTGGTTTTGTACACAGGAACCGAATAAAAAAAAGTGAGCAGTGCAATTGGAGCAAGCGTGACCAGCACTTTAAAATCAGCGTACAATACTGTCCACAAAAATCCAATAACAGAAGATACTACTAATGCATAAAAAAACACCAGGTTGTTTTTTACCCATTTGTGTTTTATCGAATTTAAGGCTTCCTTGTTGGTAAGTACTGTTATAAACCGATGCAGGTTATAATCAAACAAAGTAGAAAAAAAAATCAACAACAGGTAAGGATGAAATTGTAGCCGTATGCCCAGTTGCAGCTCTGTTTCCAATGTAAGCGCTACTGCGCCGAGTGCAATGTAAATATTGGTATTGATTAAAAAATAATACAGCCGCCTCAAATGACACATTGTTTAGTGACTTGCAAGATACCTTTTTTAACAAATGATGGCGGTGTTGTTGAAGTACCAGCTATAAAAAAATTACAATTTATGGTCAAATTCATATGGCTTCGACTGTTGGTAATTTTCATCATAGCTTACAAAAAAGTATAAATAAATAACCCGGCTTAACCGCATTATCCAGGGTTGTAATACTACCAGCAAAACACCGTTTAACGCCAGCCAGTAAAATATCCGGTTGTCTTCCGTTGATACACCTATTAATACCAGCCATGCTACAAAAGTTGCGACGGATAAAGCTACCGCCAGCGCATAACTTACATAACCGGTACCAAACCAAAAGCCTGGTTCAAGGTCGTACTTTTGCCCGCACTCAGCACAGGCATCGGGCATGTCTAAAATGTAAGACAGTTTTATTTTTTTAAAGGGGTTTTTTTGTGTAAACATGGCGCCGTGGCGGCACCTGGGGCAGCGCATTGTAAGGATGCTCCACAAATAATTGGGTTTTGGTCGCTTATTTTCCATGAGCAAAGATAATTAAAAAAGAGGAGTGTTCCCCCGTCATCCGAAGGGGGAATTTGGAGAGTCAGCTCCATAAGGGTAGCTGAAATTTTTTATTGTAACATAACGTATAGGACTCTTGCAAAGACCCCGGCTGCTATTAAATACCAGACATCAGGCATTAGAAAATCAGCCATCAGCCATTGTATTTATTGTAACTGCATTTTCTTTCTTTCTCCAATTTGCTGACGCCACATCGCATAGTACAATCCTTTTTCTACGAGTAAATCCTCATGTGTACCGGTTTCTACCACATCGCCTTTTTCGAGTACATAAATCCTGTCGGCATGCATAATGGTACTTAACCTGTGCGCAATTAAAATAGTAATTTGTTCTTTTGCTGATGAAATTTCCTTAATAGTGTTAGTGATCTCTTCTTCCGTTAAAGAATCAAGCGCTGAAGTGGCTTCATCAAAAATCAGCAGGTGTGGTTTTCTCAGTAATGCCCGCGCAATGGATAGACGTTGTTTTTCACCGCCGGATAATTTCAACCCACCTTCACCAATCATGGTTTCGAGGCCTT
Organism: Ferruginibacter sp.; assembly: GCA_025362765.1. Classification (GTDB taxonomy): domain Bacteria; phylum Bacteroidota; class Bacteroidia; order Chitinophagales; family Chitinophagaceae; genus Ferruginibacter. The sequence goes on from JANYFI010000790.1 coordinate 1,828, forward strand.
TTTCAGCTCGTGCTACCAATTTTGTACAACTGGCTTTTTGCAACACTTCGTGTAAGTCCTGTTCGGTTGCTTGAGGATTTACAAACAGCAGGTTTTCTTTAATGGTGCCGCTAAACAGGTTGGTATCCTGCGTTACAAAACCGATTTGTTTTCTGAGGTCATCAAAGTTAATAGCGGTTTCGTCGAGGCCATTGTATTCTATCTTACCTTCCTGCGGACGGTACAAGCCCACCAGCAATTTCATCAAGGTAGATTTTCCACTGCCGCTGGGTCCAACAAAGGCGATAGTTTCGCCGAGGGTAACGTCAAAACTAATGGCGTCAATCGCTTTATGGCTGGCCGTTGTATGTTTAAAACTAACGCCTTTAAAAGCCAGTTCGCTGATGGTGCCCAATGGTTTTGGATTAACGGCAACTGGTTCCGGCGCCTTATTCATCAAGGTGTGAAAGTTATTTAAAGATGCCTCCGCCTCCCGGTACGAAAGAATAATATTGCCAATTTCCTGCAGTGGACCAAAAATAAAAAATGAATAAAATGTGAGCGTAATTACTTCACCGGCGGTAAGTTTTTCCTGAAACACCAACCATAACAGCGTAAACATAATTAACTGCCGTAAAAAGTTTACAAAAGTTCCCTGTATAAAACTAAGTGTACGAATGCTTTTTACTTTACGTAATTCAAGTCCCAGGATTTTATAGGTATTGTTATTTAGCCTGTCAATTTCCTGGTTGGTGAGCCCCAGGCTTTTTACCAGTTCTATATTTCTTAAAGATTCTGTGGTGGTGCCGGCCAAAACAGTGGTTTCTTTTACAATGTTTTTTTGAATCACTTTAATTTTCTTACTCAATAAACTCGTTAACAGTGCCAGAATAATCATACCGCCCAGGTAGATCGGCATAATTGACCAATGAAGATTGGCTGCATAAATGGAAACAAATATAATACCCACCAACATACCAAACAACACGTTGATAAAAGAGATAATAAACTTTTCTGTATCCAATCTAACTTTTGTAAGAATCGATAAGGTTTCGCCACTGCGCTGGTCTTCAAATTCTTGGTAAGGAAGTTTCATGGAATGTTGCAGGCCGTCGGTAAAAATTTTTGCACCAAATTTTTGTACTATTACGTTGCCAAAATAATCCTGGAAAGCCTTGGCAATTCTGGATATCATGGCTACGCTGATTAATATGCCGAGCATTTTAAGCACGCCCCAAACAAATTCAGTTTGTGTTCTGGCGCCTGTAGAAATAAAGTTTTTCTTTGCATCATAATAGCCGGTTTCTCTTGGGTTGCGGGCAAAATTATCCACCAGCTTACCAAAAAAGTAAGGATCCATCATGGAAAAAACCTGATTAATTGCTGCCAGCAAAAGCGCCAGCGCAATTAATCCTTTATAAGGTTTTAAATAAATTAGTAAAATTTTCATGAATTGAGTTAAAATGTAAATTATATCGAAAAGTATCGATGTGTCAAATATCGTACAAGTTCGTTAAAAATGACAAGATAACAGGTTGTATTGGTTTGATTAAAACAACATTTTTAAATAATTACGGCATATAACATCGGTTCCAAATTCATTTTGTTTAGTACATAAACAGGTTCTGTCAGAATAATTTCGGTTCTTTGATTTTATTTATCAATACATGAAGATTACAGGCGTTACCATTATAAAAAATGCGGTTAAAAACGATTACCCGGTGGTGGAAGCCATTACTTCTATTTTACCCATGGTGGATGAAATGATTGTGAGTATTGACAAAGGTGAAGATGGTACTGACGACCTGATAAAAAGTATTGCATCAGATAAAATAAAAATAGTGTATTCCACCTGGGACATGGGATTGAAGCAGGGCGGGCG
>JANYFI010000801.1 GCA_025362765.1 Ferruginibacter sp.
CGCACTTTAATTTTCAATACCCAGAAAGATTTACCATCATCATCCACAGCGATATTTAACCGGATTGCATTGAGAGGCTCAATGGAATAAAGATACGCACGAAAAGCCGGGACGTTGTCAGCCGGCACGCTTACCTGTGCATTGATACCTTCTTTGGCAACGTATATTCTTCCAAATACTTTTAAGGCATTGAGTTGTACATACAATTCATCCCTAAACTGCTGCGGATCGCCTATTTTAAAATACTGGTAAAAGGAGATGGTAGTACGCGGAGTGGTTTCCTGATACAATAATTTTTTGAGTTCCTCCTGAGAAACCCTGTTGTGTAATACGGCCATATTTTTTTATTTGATCCCGATATATTCAGGAAACCTGATTAACGGTCTCACCTTCGGTGCCGACCGTTTTGTAAGATTGGATGCTTGCAGGGCAAACCAAATTTAAGTGGCAAAGATAAATATTATTGAAAGAATGATTAAGCTGATATTTATCGCCCGGTATATGATTTTTATCATTTCCAGAACTGATTTTAAAAGCCATTCGTCTTTTCTGTGTTCACCACTTTATTGATGGTGCCTCCAAGCAATCCTCCAAAACCTATGCTGATGGCGCTTGTGCGGGTTCGTCCGCCATTCTCAAAAGCCGTAATAAAATCTACCCTGAATATCTTCAGGATATTTTCAAGCCCCACAAATAGCTCCACATGGTTACTGTGTTCATCAATATAAAAAGTATTAGTGCCTGCTACCAGGTTCCAGTTTAACTGGTTAAAGCCTGGAATTTTATTTGTAAGCAGCCCGTTAAAATGATGTTCCAGGTGAGCGATTGCATAAAACTTTGCAATGGTACTATTTGCATAATAAGATGACAATTGAAAGCTGTTTAAATACTCCGCCGCCAGCGTACTCCTGTTGCCGTTAAAATGGTGATAGTCCTGGATATAAACAGTTTTATTATTTAAAAAACCACCGAGGCCAATATTGTATTTCAGCAACCCGCCCAGTTTTAAATTATTATCGTTGGCAATACTGAATTTCCATTTATCAAAGTTAACATCACTTCCTAAAATGCCATTCAGGCCCCTGGTATAATTAAGGGTAAAAGTGGGATATTTTGAGCCAACAGGTATTTTACGATAAGGGAACTGTATGTATTGCTGACCAGGTTTAAAACTTATATCCGCACTTACAATGACTGCCTGGTACCGGTTAAACTGGTTGCTGATTTTTTCGTAAGGATAATTAGGTGTAATGTTGACACTATCATTTTTAAAAACAGTAAATTTAGTAGTGTTGTTTAACGGAACCCGGTCTTCATACAAAGCCTTTACACTAAAACGCAAACCATTTTCAAACCGTTCTGTGAAACCGGCGGCGGCAAAATAATTTTCGTAAGTCTTCATAAAATTATCGCCATACAATAAAGTACTGATGCTGTTTACCAATGGTGTAATCGGGCTTTCCTTGTTAAACTGGCTCACCCTTTTGCCGCCGGAAAACGCCCATTCCGACCGCCTGATTTTTTTATCTATGTCTGTTTCCCTATCCCGAAGCGTTACATCCGCCCAGGCATTCAGGTGAGTATTGTTAAACCCGTATCTAACGGTGGGCATTACCGTAACCCGCCTTGCGGGGCTAAGATTTTTTTCATAGTACGCCGATGCATTCAACACCAATCCTTCTGCTGTATTGTATTCCAGCGTTTTCAATAACGGGTTTATCCCCCAGTTAAACTTGTTGGTTGTACTGTAATGTGTTCGGTTAATGCCGCCCCAGAAAACTTCCAGCGGCTTTAATTTACCCTGCTTTTTCTTTAGAGAATCAATAGCATTTTTTGTGAGAGCCAAATCTCTTTGGCGTTCAAAAGCACTGTCTTTTACAAGATAATCCCTCACCTCTTCTTTTTCAAGCGGTACCGGGCGAATGCTGTCCCAATAAGCCACCGGCTTTTTATTTACATTGGTGTCGTACTTAATAATTACCCTGTCAAAATAATTTTTGGCAAAATTGGGTGCTACATTATAACCGGAATAAACGTTTAAAAAATTACCCACGGCATCAATACCCAGCTTATTAAAATTAAAATGAAGTAACTGGTTTTTTACCCGCCAAACATCATCCGTTACGGGCACATGAAGCTGGGTGATCTGCAGGGTATCAATGATTTCGAGTTGTGATTTTTTGGTAAGGGTAAGATCAAAACTATGAATGCGCCAGTCGTTTTCAGTAATATTAATGATACCTGAAAAAAGCGGTTCATACTCCCTGCGGGGCGTTACGCGGATGCTGTTGATCTCTTTGCCATTCTCCCAAAAGCTACCCAGAAATTTAAATTTATAAAAGCTGATGGCCCTGTCTGCAATGGGTGAAATAAAGCCCCGGGGATTTAACTGTTCAGCAAAAAGGGCCACTGTATTCTGGTATAAACTAATAAAGGTTGGAAAGCT
>JANYFI010000818.1 GCA_025362765.1 Ferruginibacter sp.
GCAAATTATCAAGCGGCTGCGGCTGCAATTGGTGGTGATAAATTAACATCAAGAGTATTTTGGGATACGCCTTAATAGCAATGGTTTTGGTAATGCAGCACCCTATATAAACAAGATGTTTTAAAAGCCCGTGTTAAGACGACACGGGTTTTTAAAACAATAACTTCACTACGTTTAAAATTGAACAGTAGACTTTACAGGGCTTATATTTTAATGTTAGCGACTTCGGCAATAGTAGAAAATAGCAAACCATACCATTGTGAAGTAAAGCAAACCTCCACACAAAAATATGGGATTGCGTCATTTTTGACCACTTCCAAAAACATTTTCCAGCCTTTGAAAAAGTGGATTTACTGTTTTGTAGTCAGTCCCTTAAACGCGGTGAGGTACACCTGCCGCAAATGGGGTTATCAGCAGCATTAAAAAATAAAACCTGATTTAGCGTTTGCAAATTGGTTAATAGAAAAAGAATAAACAAACCAGTTGGTTTTTAGTAAAATGAAAGCAACTTATTAACAAAAAAAATTCAGATGAGCAGAAAATTAAGAAGCTATGATTGGTTTGGCAAAGATGATAAAATGGGGTTTGTACACCGTTCCTGGTTTCGTAACCAGGGTTATCCGGATGATTATTTTAGGGGTCGGCCGGTAATTGGAATTTGTAATACCTGGAGCGAATTGACACCCTGTAATGGACATCTGCGTGATTTTGCAGAAATAGTAAAACGTGGGGTAATAGATGCCGGCGGCTTTCCATTGGAATTTCCGGTTACCTCATTGGGCGAAACAATAATGAAACCAACTACCATGCTCTTCAGAAACCTGGCCAGTATGGATACCGAAGAAAGCATTCGTGCCAATCCCATTGATGGGGTAGTATTATTAACCGGTTGTGATAAGACAACACCGAGTACCGTAATGGGTGCATGTAGTGTTGATTTACCAACGATTGTTGTTCCAGGCGGCCCGATGCTCAACGGAAGATTTAAAGGTGAATGTTTAGGTTCAGGTGCGTTCAACTGGATGGTAAAAGAAAAAAAGCTGAATGAAAATTATACAGCGGAAGATATTTTAGAAGCCGAAATAGGCACCGCCCGCAGCCAGGGTCATTGTATGAGTATGGGTACTGCTTCCACCATGGCGTGTATGGTAGAATCGCTGGGGTTGACATTACCTGGCGCAGCCACTATTCCGGCTGTGGATGCAAGAAAGAAAGTAATGGCGCAATTGAGTGGCAGAAGGATTGTAGAGATGGTAAAAGAAGATTTAAAGCTATCAAAAATTCTTACCCGAAAAGCCTTTGAAAATGCGATCGTGGTAAATGCCGCTATAGGCGGTTCAACTAATTTTCTCCTTCACTTACAAGCCATTGCCGGAAGAATTGGGGTGGAATTAAATCTGGAAGACTTTGATAAAATTGGCAGTAAGATTCCGTTACTGGTTAACCTTAAACCTTCCGGTCAATTTTTAATGGAAGATTTTTATTATGCCGGTGGTTTATCAGTTGTAATAAACGAGTTAAAGGAGTATTTACATAATGAAATGCCTACATCAAATGGAAAATCAATCGGCGAGAATTATAAAAATCCCGTCTGCTATAACCGGGAAGTAATTGCTTCTGTTGAAAAACCGTTTCAACAGAATGCAGGTATCGCGGTGTTAAAAGGAAATCTATGTGTGGATGGCGCTATCATCAAACCATCAGCGGCTTCAAAAGAACTGATGAAGCATCGCGGCCGTGCCGTCGTGTTTGAAACAATGGAAGATTATCATGCGAGGATTGATAGCCCTGACCTTGATATTGATGAAACATGTATAATTGTTTTAAAAACTGTTGGCCCCGTCGGTTATCCCGGAATGCCGGAAGTGGGTAACGTGGACTTACCGGAAAAATTGTTGCGTAAGGGAGTAAAAGATATGATACGAATATCTGATGGTAGAATGAGTGGAACAGCTGCAGGTACAGTAGTATTACATGTATCGCCCGAATCTGCTGTTGGAGGCACATTAGCTTTGGTAAAAAATGGAGATATGATTGAACTGGATGTTGAAAAAAGAAAACTACATCTTGACATCAGTGATGCCGAATTACAAAAAAGAAAAGCGGCCTGGGTAGCCCCACCACCAATGGCAACCAGGGGCTATGTTAAATTTTATATCGATCATGTGCAGCAGGCGCATCTTGGTGCAGACCTTGATCTTTTGCAAGGAAGTTCAGGAGATGTAATAACAAGAGACCTGCATTAAAAAACAGCCCTAAAAGAAGCCTTAGACTTTAACCATTTAATCGATTTTTACACTAATTTTTGCCTCATTTATTCCTACGAGATGAAACCTTGCGGTAAACAACAGTTATATCAAAACAAGCGTAAAAGCCTTTATTAACACGTAACCTGGTAAATTTTAAAAGATAATTAATGTATGAAACTATATAACACCATCAGCGGACCTATAATTGAAGCAAACGGTAAATTTTATTCAGCAGGCGCAAAATGGAATGAACTAATCAATGATGACAACGCGTTGCAAACCGCAAAAAAACTGATTGAAA
>JANYFI010000833.1 GCA_025362765.1 Ferruginibacter sp.
CGGTTATTTTCCAGTCTTTAATTTTAGCCAGTGTGCCAGGCACGTCGGTTTTAAATTGATTGCGGAGACTATACAATTGCAATCCGATTTGCTGGGCCATTAGCATTTTAAAAGACACGCAAACAGCAATGCCAGAAAAAATAAAATATCGCATGATCAACCTTTTCTTCATAAACATTATTTAAGATGATGAACGGACAAAGTAAAATGATTTAACTGAAATAATAATTAAGCGGGGATAGTTGCAGGTGCAGTATCGTACGCCCATTTAACCAAGGTTGCGCCCCAGGTAAAACCACCACCAAATGCAGCTAGTACAATATTATCACCTTTATGCAACCGACTTTCCCATTCCCACAAGCAAAGTGGAATAGTTCCCGCAGTGGTATTGCCAAAACGTTGAATATTTACCATTACTTTTTCGGATGGTAAGCCCATGCGGTTAGCAGTAGCATCAATAATTCTTTTATTGGCCTGGTGCGGTACTAGCCAGGCAATATCATCGCCTGTTAAATGATTACGTTGTAATAAATCATAGGCCGCATCGGCCATACTTTTTACCGCTGCTTTAAATACGGGCTGGCCTTCCTGAAAAATATAATGTTCTTTGGCTTGTACTGTTTCAACCGAAGCAGGTTTTAACGACCCGCCGGCCTTCATATGCAAATAATTTTTTCCTGACCCGTCGCTCTTCAGCAGGCTGTCCATTACGCCAACTTCTTCGGTAGATGGCTCAAGTAAAACAGCGCCTGCGCCGTCACCAAAAATAATGCAAGTGGTACGGTCAGTATAATCTACAATGGCGCTCATTTTATCAGCTCCCACAACAATCACTTTTTTATACCGACCACTTTCAATTAATGCAGCTCCTGTGGTTAATCCATATAAAAAACCCGAACAGGCGGCACTTAAATCAAACCCCCAGGCATTTACCGCACCAATTTTATCGCATACAATATTGGCAGTTGCCGGAAAAACCATATCTGGTGTTACCGTGGCACAAATCATACAATCTATCTCCGTTGGGTCGATGCCTCTTTTTTTACAAATTTCGAGTACCGCAGGTACCACCATATCCGATGTTGCCAATCCTTCTCCCTTTAAAATTCTTCTTTCTTCCACGCCAGTCCTGCTCTTAATCCATTCATCATTGGTGTCAATCATTGTTTCCAGTATGGCATTGGTTAACTTGTATTCAGGCACATATCCACCTACTGACGTAATTGCTGCGGTAATTTTTTGCATATCGTATAAAAAATTTTTATTTGGGGTTTAATTGCTCATTTAAAGGTGGACAAAAATACATTAAAAATTCTAAGGATGAATTTCGGCTGTTTCGCAAAGTATTTATCCTTATTTTCGCAACTTACTCAAAGAACAACATGTACGCATACCTGGAAGGCAAATTTACAATGAAGAATGCGGCGCAGGTTTATGTGGACATAAACGGCGTTGGATATGAATTGAACATTAGCCTCAACACCTTTACTCATATTCAAAATTTAGAGAAAGGTAAACTGTACACTTACCTGCAGATTAAAGAAGACGGGCATACCATCTATGGCTTTTTTGATAAGGGAGAAAAGGAGATGTTCATTCAGCTCATCAGCGTATCGGGTGTGGGTGCAGCAACAGCCAGGATGATGCTATCTCACTTAAAACCCGAAGAAGTAAGCAAAGCCATTGTACAAAACAATGTAAAATTATTGGAAAGCGTTAAAGGAATTGGCAAAAAAACTGCGGAGAGGCTAGTGCTCGAATTAAGGGATAAAGTGGCCAAATCACCCACCGATCTTACCCTTCCTGTAACTCCGGGCAATAGATTGCAGCAAGATGCGTTAAATGCATTGGTGTCATTAGGTATTTCCCGCCCACAGGCGGAATTGGCCATACAAAAAATTAACCACACTGAACCAGACATAACTAATTTAGAAACATTAATAAAAAAAGCACTTAAAGCCATTTGATAGAATTTTACTTTAATTGATTTCGCGGATGGTTTTTAAAAGAAAATTTTTACCAAAATTAATTGGCTTTGGGTTGGGAATGTTAGTGGTTTTATTGGCAGGTTCACTTTCCGTTTCAGCACAAAATAGCAATACCAGCGGGCGTTTGGCTCCCGCGGGTGATACCATTCCGCCCAAAGGTCTTCCTTATCCCATTTACGATACCCACAGCGATTTCATGAGCAGCGGCAATAAAAGCACGTTCGATTTTAAAAACCCTGCAAATATGAAGGATTCTGTTGCCTACGATCCTGCAACCCATTTATACACACTGTACGAAAAAATAGGTAACAAATATTATCGTACCCCTACTACCTATACTTTTGATGAATATTGGGCCATGAAGAACAAGCAGGCCGAAATGGACTATTTTATGAAAAGGTCCAATACCATGAATTTATTAAATCGTAAACTGACAAAACCTAAAATGTCATTGTACGACAACCTGTTTAACCGGCTGTTTGGCAATGGTAAAATAGATATTGCTCCCCAGGGCAATGTAGATATTACTGCGGGTTACCAGGGACAAAATATTAAAAATCCAACCCTGCCGGAAAGGGCAAGAAAGAACGGCGGTTTTGATTTTGGGTATGATGCACAGGTAAATGTTAATGCCAATATAGGAGACAAACTGAAATTCCCCATTAACTACAACACTTTGGCCAATTTTGGCCAGGATAATCAGTTGAAACTGGATTACTCGGGCGTGGATGATGAAATTATAAAACGCATAGAAGCAGGATCAGTGACCTTTGCTTCCCGCAGTACCTTTATCCCTGGGGCGCAACAACTATTTGGATTAAAAACGCAACTACAGTTTGGTAAGCTAAGCGTTACCTCGGTACTGGCTTATCAAAAATCCGCCCGTCAAACAGCCAATTTACAGGGCGGTGCCGCCTCCCAGGTGATTGACTTAAAGGCAGACGATTATGAAGAGAACCGGCACTTTTTATTGTCGCAGTATTTTAAAGATAATTACAATACTGTAATGGCTAAATTACCTGCTGTTACTACGCCCATTCAAATTTTAAGGCTGGAAGTATGGGTGACCAATAAAAATGGCGGAACTACCAATACCCGTGATGTAGTTGGTTTAATGGATTTGGGAGAAAAAAACCCGTTTCTTGCTCCGCCAACCATTAATGTAACTAATCCTAATTTTGCTCCGCCTACCAATGGTACCAATGACTTGTATGCGAGAATTATCTCCAACAGCAACAACAGAAACCCCTCGTTGGTAGTGAGCAATCTGCAGGGATTGGGTTTAGCACCCGTGCAGGATTTTGAAAAAACTTTCGCCCGAAAATTAGATTCTACCCAATTCTTTTTTAACAGGCAGGTAGGGTATATCTCATTAGCCCAGCCATTGCAATCTGATGAAGTGTTGGCAGTAGCTTATCAATATTCTTACAATGGCCGGATTTTTCAGGTGGGGGAGTTTTCACAGGATTTGCCTCCCGACAGTACTTCCGCAACGCAGAAAATATTGTTTCTTAAACTGTTAAAAGCTACTTCCCAGCGCACTAGCCTGCCCATTTGGCAACTGATGATGAAGAATGTATATTCTGTTGGATATGGTGTATTAAATCCCACCGATTTTAAATTGAATTTGTTATACCAGGAGCCAAGCCTTGGCGCCAAAAGGTATGTACCTTTTGGTGATAAAAACCAGGGTACCCCTATTTTAACCCTGGTAAATTTAGACCGATTAAACAGCAACCGCGATCCACAGCCAGATGGTGTATTTGATTATGTAGAGGGCTTTACCGTTATTTCTCAATACAGCAGAATTGTGTTTCCGGTACTGCAACCTTTTGGCCGCGACCTTGCGGCGCAGGTATACAATGTGATACCCGCAACAGCAAAAGATACCTTGTATTATGCCTTATACGATTCCATCAAGGCCGTGGCACAACAATATCCAAACCTTAACCGCTTTGTGATGAAGGGATCCGCTAAAACCTCTGGTTCCGCAGATATAAGCATCGGCTACAATATTCCAAAAGGAAGTGTTAAGGTAACGGCGGGCGGACAAACGCTGATTGAAGGGGTTGACTATGACATTAACTATGATCTCGGAACAATTAAAGTTACCAACCAGGCAATATTGAATGCAGGCTTGCCCGTGCAGGTAAACTTTGAAAACAATGCGGGATACGGATTGCAGCAAAAAAGTTTTATGGGGCTTCGCCTTGATTATGCAGCAAAAAATACACTTAAGGAGCAACTGAACATTGGTGCCACCATGGTGCGGCTAAGTGAACGGCCGTTTTTTACAAAAAATAATATTGGTGAAGATCCCATTAAAAATACCATGTATGGGCTTGACGTAAATTACCGTAAAGAAGTTCCCAGGCTTACGAAATTATTAGATAAGCTGCCCTTTTATTCAACTACCGTACCCTCCACTATTAATTTTTATGCAGAAGGCGCTTACCTGCAACCAGGTCATGCCTCGCAAATTGGTAAAGGAGCTGCCGGTGCAGTGTATATAGATGATTTTGAAGGAAGTAAATCCGGAATTGACCTGCGTTTTCCTGCCATAAGCTGGGGGCTGGCTTCTACACCCCAGGGTGCTACAGACGAGGCAGGCAATGAAATTTTTAAAGAAGGCAAATTAAATAATGACCTTGATTATGGTAAGAACAGGGCAAAAATAGCCTGGTACCAAATTGAACCTGCCCTGCAATTGTATAAAGGTGCTAACAATCCATTGGGCGGTAACCGGGATGAACTAAGTGATCCACAGGTGCGTCTCATAAGCCAGAGTGAAATCTTTCCTCAAAGAACAACCGACTACGGTCAAAACCAGTTGACAACTTTTGATCTGGCCTATTATCCCGATCAAAAAGGACCCTATAAT
>JANYFI010000834.1 GCA_025362765.1 Ferruginibacter sp.
GGTGGGAAAAAATAATATCATCCAGGATTTAACATGGGCGGCTATCTTAAAAGACTATGGTACAGGCACCGATAAAATAATTGTAAAACCAACCGGTTATGATGCATCAAAGTATTTTTGCAGTGCCAGCGATGCACCCTGTAACAATATACCCTATAAACTGGATAGCCATAAAGTACTTGATTATGCTAAACTAACGGTGTCAGATATATTGCATCCCAAATACATGCTTAACTGGCCGGCACATGGCAATGATTGTTACCTGAATGTGGTAGAGCGTAAACCAATGACAAGAGAAGCGGCTTACTCAGTAGCTAAAAATCAAACACTGGGATTTATCTATTTTTTACAAACTGAACCGGGCTTTAATAATATCGGCCTGGCAGATGATGAAGTAAATAACGGAATGGCCTGGATGCCCTATAACCGTGAGGGCAGGAGGGGGAAGGGGATAGTGAGGTTCAACATCAATCACATTAAAACGCCATACCTGTATAATTTATACAAAACAGGAATTGCAGTGGGAGATTACCCGGTTGATCATCATCACGGTCAATTTCCGGGAAAAATACCGTTAATAGATTTTCCAAAAATACCTTCTTTCAGTATTCCATTCGGTGCATTGATACCCGAAAAATTGAATGGATTAATCGTATGCGAAAAAGGGATTTCCGTTAGTAATATTGCCAATGGCACTACCCGTTTGCAACCTGTTGTATTATTAACCGGACAGGCGGCAGGGGTATTGGCAGCGCAGGCTGTTACCAACAAAACCGAACCCCGGAAAGTTTCAATTAGAAAAGTGCAAAATGAATTGCTGCAATCAAAATGTTACCTGTTACCTTTCTGCGATGTTGATCCCGGTAACCCATCCCGGGAAGCTATTCAGCAAGCCGGGGCGTTGGGTATTTTGCAGGGCGTTGGCAAAAGCATTGGATGGAAGAATAAAACTTTTTTTTACCCGGACAGCTTAGTCAAAACAAGCGATTTTATCCATGGTTTACAGCCATACACTGGTACAATCAATGCGGCAAAAAATCAATGGCTAAATATTGCGACGGCACAATATATTATCTCACATCATCCAATTTACAAAACATCAAAAAAGCAAGGGCGAAATTTTAAAGGCAATTTTACAGCAGCCTTTTGGTCAAACTCACTGCGCCTGGATAATTTTGATACAACAAGGCTCATCACCAAAAAAGAACTGGCGGTGATGTTTGAATATTTCAATAATAATTTTGTTGATGGTAAAGTTGACTTTGAGGGAAAGAATGTAAATTGATTCTTTAAAAAATTGAATATTATTTAGTAAAAACAAAAATATTGCCATCCTGAAGATCTGTATATTTTGACGTAAATGAATCCGTTGACTTTACCTGGAATCCTTCATGAACAAATAGATCAACAATTTGTGCCTTGTTTAAAAAAGGCCGCAAACAATCGTGAAATTTTTCGCCGGGATAACTGGGATTAATGTCTACAATAATCACTTCTCCGCCTGCCACCAGTATTCGTTTAAATTCCTTGATCATTCCCGCTGGATTTTGAAATTCGTGCAGTGTTTTACGGCACAATATTTTTTTATATTTCGCAGATGCAAGTGGAATGCTGTCAACCCTCCCTAGAATGGTTTCATATCCTGCTTTCATATGGTTAATTAACCCTGCCCTTGCGGTATTTTTTTTAATAAGACGGAGATTATTTGCATCAATATCTTCCAGTACAAAATAAATACCGGGATAATAGTATGCGATCTGGTTGTCATGAAAACCCGTTTCACAGCCAATGTCTACCAGCGTATCTTTTGCATCAAGACCATACTTGCTGATTTCTTTGGAATAAACTTCCTGCCTGTCGTACCGTGTAGTGCTGCAGGAAATAAAAGTAATTAGTAATATGAATATCGGCAGTTTGATTGTCGTTGATTTTATGGAGGTGTTTAGTTTTGATCTTTACTCCGTACCCTGTTTTGATCAATAAACGTCTTGTTGCCAATTGAATTGCATAAGCTCTTAAATTCCCCTTTTTTTACTTTCACTGTTGTTGGTGGTGCACTGTGATGTGTATTTGCGGGTGCCAATATTGCAAATTTAACCGTTTTTAATTTTCTTAAGGGCAGTCAGAAACATACTGTATACTCAGATTAACCGAAAGTCACCTTGTAAAAACTGCCTAATACAAACTGCCAACCTTTTATTACAGTTTCTAAAAGAAAATAACGTTATTAGCTCACCCCAAAAGCAATTTTATTTGCTATTACTATAACTGTTAAAGGGTGCGGATATACTTTTGTCATCAATAGTGTATAATTTCGGCGCCGGTTTATAAACAATATAAATCTCGTCGGAGTGCTGCCGGAGAAAGCATATTAAATATGTTCAATCTTATTTAACTATTTGTTGTTTAGCCAAAACAATTTGCATTCAAATATTGTTTTCACATTGTCCTGATTTTAGGCGGAGAAACAACAGCAATTATCGTAAATTTATCGCTTAAACAATTGATTGATAAAAAAACAATACAAATGGAAAATAAAAACGAACAAAGCGTATTATCCCATGTAAACGACCCCAGCAGTGCTGCGAAATGTCCTTTCCTTGGTGGAGCCTTAAAACAGGTGGCAGGCGGTGGAACAAGAAACAGCGAGTGGTGGCCTAACCAGTTAAAATTGAATATCCTCCGTCAACACTCATCACTCTCCAATCCAATGGGTGAGGCATTTAATTATGCTGAAGCATTTAAAACGCTCGATTTGGATGCGGTGAAAAAAGATATCTTCGGGCTGATGACCACTTCACAGGATTGGTGGCCGGCAGACTTTGGTCACTATGGACCGCTCTTTATTAGAATGGCCTGGCATAGCGCAGGTACTTATCGCATATCAGATGGACGCGGTGGAGCGGGTGCAGGCACCCAGCGCTTTGCACCGCTCAATAGCTGGCCAGATAATGTAAATCTTGATAAGGCTCGCTTACTGCTTTGGCCCATTAAACAGAAATACGGCAAAAAACTTTCCTGGGCAGACCTGATGATCCTTACCGGTAATTGCGCACTGGAGTCGATGGGCCTAAAAACTGTCGGATTTGGAGGAGGACGGGAAGATGTTTGGGAACCCTCCGAAGATATTTATTGGGGTGCAGAAAAAGAATGGCTGGGCGATAACCGGTATACAGGCGACCGCGAACTGGAAAACCCATTGGGTGCCGTTCAAATGGGGTTGATTTATGTGAATCCTGAAGGACCTAATGGTAATCCCGACCCGCTTAAATCTGCCCGGGACATTCGCGAAACCTTTGGCCGTATGGCGATGGATGACTATGAAACAGTGGCACTCATTGCAGGTGGACACACTTTCGGTAAAACACATGGTGCCGCTGATCCGGGAAAATATGTTGGTAAAGAACCTGCCAGTGCAGGTATTGAAGACCAGGGACTTGGCTGGAAAAACAGCTTTGGCAGTGGTAATGCAGGCGACACTATTAGCAGCGGCCTGGAGGTAACCTGGAGCAAGACACCTACTAAATGGAGTAATAATTATTTTGAAAATCTGTTTGGTTATGAATGGGAATTGACCAAAAGCCCGGCTGGTGCACACCAATGGCAACCGGTAAACGGCGGAGGTGCCGGTACAGTACCGGATGCACACAATGCGTCAAAAAGGCATGCGCCAATGATGTTAACAAGTGATTTAGCACTTAAGGTTGATCCTGCTTATGAGAAAGTTTCACGACATTTCTTCGAAAACCCCGATGAGCTGGCGGACGCTTTTGCCCATGCCTGGTTTAAGTTAACCCATCGTGATATGGGGCCGCATACGCGTTACCTGGGAAAAGAAGTGCCTGCCGAACCGATGATCTGGCAAGATCCGATTCCAGTGGCTACAAACAACTTGATTGATGAAAATGATATTGCTGGACTGAAGGCCAAAATATTGGCCACAGACATATCCGTATCGCAACTGGTTTCTACCGCATGGGCGTCCGCAGCCACCTTTCGTGGTTCTGACAAACGGGGCGGAGCCAACGGTGCACGTATCAGGCTGGCACCACAAAAAGATTGGGAAGCAAACAACCCTGCTGAATTAGCTAAAGTATTAAAGGCGTTGGAGGGTATACAACAGGAATTTAACAACGGTCAATCTAGTGGTAAGTCCGTGTCGCTTGCAGACCTGATTGTATTGGCAGGAGCTGCCGGCGTTGAACAGGCCATTAAAAATGCCGGTCATGATGTGAAAGTACCCTTTACTGCGGGACGTGGGGATGCTTCACAAGAACAGACCGATGTGGATTCATTTGCTGTATTGGAGCCGGTAGCTGACGGATTTAGAAATTATTTGAAGTCTGGGCAAACTACTTCGGCAGAAGAAATGTTGATTGACAAAGCTCAGTTATTAACGCTGACTGCTCCCGAGCTAACAGTGCTTGTTGGCGGACTTCGTGCCATTAATATTAACGTTGATCAGTCAAAACACGGCGTCTTTACAAAAACTCCGGGAGTACTTACCAACGACTTTTTTGTGAACCTGCTTGATATCAGTACTACCTGGAAGGCTGCTTCTGATACTCAACAGATATTTTGGGGCCATGATCGCAGAACGGGAGAACTGAAATGGACAGGAACGAGAGCGGATCTTATCTTCGGGTCCAATGCAGAGCTGCGGGGCATTGTTGAAGTGTACGGCTGTGAAGATGCCAAAGAAAAATTCGTAAATGATTTTGTCGCAGCATGGAACAAGGTGATGAATCTTGACCGCTTCGATTTGGCTTGATATTATAACCATATTATTTGATACTAAGCGGAGGCCTGGCAACAGGCCTCCGCTTAGTATTTTCAATTCCTTTTGCCTTCTTTCTGCGGCAATGATATCCGTTGTAAGAGAGCGTATTGATGTGGAGCCAGCAATGCCGGTAAAATTGAGAAGTATTCATATCATCTTTACGCAAAAAAGAAAACCATATCACTCCGGAATTGATTTTAACAGGTTGGAGTTCAATCCGCAAAAGACACACATGGAGGAAGCAAATTTTGTACCTGCAAACAAAAGTACGTGCCATGCATAAATGGCAACTGAGCCTCAGCGGTCGAGTTCATTGTGGTGCATTGCTACTGTACTTTCGGTCAACCGTAAATACAACGGTTTTAAATTTAATCATATAAATATCCGCTACCGTAAACCAATTAATCCGTATTGCTTTTACTTTGCGATATAATAGTAGAAATATGAACAACGATTTTTCCATCTTATTCCGCATTATTAAAAACAGGAGAAGCATAAAACCAGCCATGTTTAACGGCAGTAAAATCCCGGATACACAGGTGGAGCAATTATTTGAACTGGCAGATTGGGCGCCCACCCATACCTTTTCTGAGCCCTGGCGTTTCGTAGTGTATTCAGATGAAAAAGTGAATGACTTCAGCCAGCAGCATGCCTTACTTTACAAGCAGTTTACACCAATGGAAAAATTTATGGAGGGTAAGTTTAAGAGCATTATCACCAATGGAGAAAAGTCGTCGCATTTGATTGTATGCATCATGAAACGCAGCAATGAAAAAATACCGGTGATGGAAGAAATGGCGGCTGTTTCCTGTGCCATTCAAAATATATTATTAGGGGCAGAAGCACTAAATATTGCAACACTTTGGAGCACGGGTGGTATGGTGTTGCATACTGCAATGAAAAATTATTTTCAGCTGAATGAACAGGATCATATTTTAGGGTTGCTTTTTTTGGGAAAAACAGCTGAATACATTAATGGCCAGAGAAGAATTCCTTTGCAAGACAAGGTTGTTTGGCACAGGTGACAGGAATAGAAATTGATGTAAATTTATTTCTTAAAGCACCGGTTATGAAAAGATATTATCTTTTTTATTTTGTTGTAGTATTAGTACTGTCTTCCTGTTTTTCAGGCAAACATATTGCGCAAAACCATGGAGTCGCCGTTAGTACCCATAACCCCACCTTCTTGTTTATTTCAGATATTCACCTGAACAGTTTAAGTGAAAATACTTCGCAGGGCAATGATACCGGTCTTGGTTTATGGAAAATATTTTTAAACAAAATTGATACATTGCTAAGCGGCAGCGAAGCACCTCAATTCATTATTTGTACCGGTGACATGCCCGCACATTACTCCTGTAGTGGCAGTTGTTACCTGGAAGAAAAGGATAGGGTAACCCATAACGCAAATCTCGCTACAGCCTTCTCGCAATTAAGAGACCTGACGACCAAATATCATGTTCCCTTTTTTTATTTACCGGGAAACAATGACGCCCTTGCGGGCGATTATTTTTCTTTTTCAGATAAAGGAAACAACACGCCCTTTTCACTATTGCCTGAAGCGGTAAATCCTTTTCCTGCTTTGAATATCAAGGGGGGTAGCCAAACTGCGCCCTGTATGGTTTCCAATACACATGCTGCTATGGGATACTATTCGGCCCTGGCTGCAGCAGGTATAAAATTGATTGCCATGAACACGGTAATTTTTACCAGTAAATTTAAATCTGTTGACGGCACCGATGCGGAGGCAGACGGAGCGGAAGAATTGGAATGGCTGAAAACTGAATTACAGGATGCGGCCACGAAAAATGAAAAAGTATATATCGCTATGCACGTGCCACCAGGTCTGGACGCCTATTATTACAAAAGCGATACTGTAAATGCCGGTATGTGGGCAAGTAATATTCAACCACAATATTACTGGTTAAACAGGTTTCTAACTATTATTGCCAACAACAAAAAAAATATTGCTGGTATCCTGTATGGCCATACACATATGGATGAGCTGCGAAGACTGTATGATTCAACCGGAACAACTATTACCGCACTGGCCATTAGTTGTCCGGCCATTACGCCATTGCACCACAACAACCCAGGCTTTAAGCTGGTGCGGTACGATGCAACAACTAAAGCTATGCTCGATTTTACTACTTATTACACCAGCCCAACGGCTGCCAGTTGGGGCAATGCCAGTTATTCTTTCAATACCATTTTTGGGTTTAACCCTGGAAAAACTATGTTTACCAATCTAACTAATACACCAGTAGCAAATATTGCCCGCAATATGAACAAAATATTTACGGTGATGAATGGTAAGGTGAATTACGATATAACACCTGGCATCGACGTGAAGTTTGGACAATAGGAATTGGGCAGGATAACAATGATATATCTTTATAAAAGCAGTACCAATATGCTCCTTTCGCGAATATCGTCTGCCGTATTAATTTGAATTTCAAAAAAACAAGACATAAAAAAAGATGCGAAAATTATTCCCGCATCCTTTTTTATACAATGGTTTTGTATGTTATTTTAATTCATTCTGCAGCTTCATATTGAGCGCTACATAATCATCATTTTTGGCAGCCTTTGCCAGTTCAACCGATTTGGCAGATACTGCTAAAGCTTCCTTCTTTTTTCCAAGTTTTGCCAGTACCCGTGCTTTTTGGTAAAACATATAATAGGCATCCGGGTTTTGAGTAGTGGCGGTTTCTAGCCATGCAAGTGCCTGGTTCAGGTCTTTGCCATTGTCTGCATAATACATTGCCGCAGCAAAATAAGGGCGGCTGTCTTTTCCCATCAGGTCTTTTATCTGTGCAGTTACTTTGCCATCAACATCTGTGGTGATAGGCACTATCACGGCAACGTCATCCCAAATAATCTGTAGATTGCAACTGTTGTTGGTTACGTCACCAAATAAAATGGTAAATGTTTCTACGGGAAAACCAAGGTTAGCCGCTTTGGCAGTTACCCTCACAACATCCTGGTCTTGCTTGTAGGCAGCGGGGTTGGTAACATCCGTTTGTTTGGTGATGATCACAGTCCATTCGCCCGCATTTGGAATAGTTAACAAGCCATATTTACCGGCAGGTATTTTTGTGCCACCAATGGTGACTTCATCGCCAAAGGTAAGCGTGGTAGCGCTATTGGCACCGGTGCGCCAAACTTTACCGAAGGGTACCAGGTCACCAAAAATTCTACGTCCCTTCATGCCGGGTCTTGAATAAGACAATTCAATTTTAGACAGGCCAAAATTTTGTTTCACCTCCTGTGTTGTGGAAGGCTGCGGCGTATTCAGTTGCTGGGCAAAAGAACAAAATGCAAATGCGCTAAGCATTATTGAGATACTTAATTTTTTTATCATTTCGGTTTTTTTTTGAACTGCAAATATAAGCGATTGGGATTTTTAAAATCAATGGAATAGCAGGCTTTCAATATAGTGACAGTTGTGTGACAAGTGCCTTTTATACTTCCTGCGATCATTTTTTTAACAGTAGAAGTAGCTTTTGCCAAGGGTATTAAAGTATCCTTCGCTTGCGATCAATTTTATACCTTTATTAAATGTTCGATTTTCGTCTCCAGGTTTTTCATGCTGTTGCCAGGCGCCTCCATTTTACAAAGGCTGCCGAAGAATTATTTATAACCCAACCTGCGGTTACAAAGCATATCCATGAAATAGAAAATAATTTTAAGGTAAAATTGTTTGATCGCAACGGGACAAAAATAAAACTCACGGCTGCCGGCAATACGCTTTTAAAATATACCGAAGAGTTGTTCACTGTACATCGCAACATGGAGTTTGAGATGAACAGTTTTACACAAACCCATAGTGGCAAACTGAGGATCGGCGCCAGTACTACCGTAGCACAATACGTGTTGCCATCCGTATTGGCAGAATTTCATAAAAAATTTAAAGACATAAAAATAACGCTCACCATTAATAATACGGAGCAAATTGAACAGGCTTTGCAAAACAAGGAAATTGATTTGGGTATTATTGAAGGGCAGTCTAAAAAATCAATTATTAAATACACGGAATTTTTAAAAGATGAAATTGTATTGGTATCCAATACGAATAATCCGATGGCTAAAAAATCAACCATTTTACCCCAGGAGTTGAAGAAAATTCCATTGTTGCTGAGAGAGCCTGGTTCAGGCACGCTGGAAGTAATTGCTCATTCCTTAAAACCTTTCGGGATAAAGATTGCCCAATTACAAAATGAAATGCAATTGGGCAGTACAGAAAGTATGAAACTATATTTATTGCATAGCAACTGTATGGCTTTTCTTTCTATCCACGCTATTTTAAAAGAGTTGAGGCAAAAAGAATGTTGTATAATAGAGGTGAAAGGATTGAATATAGAACGTTATTTTTATTTTATACAACTACAGGGGCAGCCTGACGCATTGCCCGAATTATTCATGAAATTTGCCCGTCATCATAACTTTAAGTAATCACGCATAACCAATAGCCATTTCTTAGCTGCGATAAATAAGTTGAGCTTTGTATCCACAAAACAAAGACATCAGCATGAAAACAGCAGCACAAATACATCAGCCCATAAAGTTTGCTACACGATTATTAGACCGAAGCATTACCACCAGGGAACTGATTTTTTTATTGGCGTTGATATTTTGTCTTTCTCCATTAATATCTCCGCCGGTAGCGCTTTTAATGGGCCTGGTAATAGCACAATTTATCGGCCACCCCTATTTACATCTCAATCACAAAGCAACTCATATTTTATTACAAATGTCAGTGGTAGGCCTGGGCTTTGGCATGAATGTTACCAGTGCCATGAAGGCAGGTAAAGAAGGGCTTTTGTTTACCATTGTCTCCATTTTTGGTACAATGATAATCGGCTTTTTTGCCGGAAAGTATTTAAAGATGGAGAAGAAGACCTCTTTCCTTATAAGCAGTGGTACGGCCATTTGCGGTGGTAGTGCTATCGCGGCGATTTCTCCTGTAATAAAAGCCGAAGAAAAACAAATAAGCGTTGCGTTGGGAACCATTTTTATTTTGAACTCAATTGCCTTGTTCTTATTCCCGTTTATTGGCCATGCGATGCATTTATCTCAAAACCAATTC
>JANYFI010000847.1 GCA_025362765.1 Ferruginibacter sp.
TCCTACAAGTGTGCGACGCCAATGCAGCTCCACAAAGCTTCTTAGCCCGGACAACATTTTTAAATAAAACAAACGCCACTCAAAAGAGTGGCGTCGATATTTAATACTATTTGTAAAAATTGAAGTCGTCAAAGCCTTAACTACACCCCATACTGTTACCGCAATTTAAACATTTATAACAGGTACCGCTGCGGATAGTGATGTGGCCGCAAGTATTGCAGGATGGTGCATCGCTCTGCATGCTCTTCATATAATTTTGTGTGCCATCTCTGCCTGCGGCATATTGCTCTTTGGCGGCTGCTGACGTAACGTTGCCTGCTGGAGAAGAAGCGGCGGCCCCCATTACCCTTACTTCACTCAGCGCCGGCTTTCTTTCGCCAATGGTAGGCGTTGTTTCGTCCCAGCTGCTGTTGCCCAGGTTTTCTACTTCTGGTTTATCCAACACATGTACCAGGTCGGTACGGCCAAGGTATTCAAACGCCAGCGAGCGGAAAATGAAATCCATGATGGAAGTAGTGCTCTTTATATTTGGATGGTCTACCATACCGGCTGGTTCAAAACGGGTAAACACAAATTTTTCTACAAACTCTTCCAGCGGTACACCGTATTGCAAACCGATAGAAATAGCGATCGCAAAACAGTTCAGCATACTGCGAACGGTAGCGCCTTCCTTGGCCATGTCGATAAATATTTCTCCTACGGTTCCGTCACCATATTCACCGGTACGCAGAAACAATGCCTGCCCGTTTATTTTTGCCTTTTGTGTAAAGCCCCTGCGTTTTGCGGGCAGTTTTTTACGTTCTACAATTTTTGCCAGTTTGCTTTTCAACACGGTATCAGGACTGTTCTGCATACGCTTGCTAACTTCGTCCAGTAATTCATCAACGGTTAATTTGCTCATGTCAACGATGTTGCTGGTTGTTAGTTGACCGTTGTCAGTTGCTGGTATTGAAGCATCCGCAATTGCTTCGGTAGTTTTCTTTTTCTTGTCTGATTTATTGCTAAGCGGTTGCGACAATTTAGAACCGTCGCGATACAACGCATTTGCTTTTAAACCCAGCTCCCAACTCATGCGATAGCAATCTGCAATTTCTTCTACTGTTGCTTCATTGGGCAGGTTAATGGTTTTGCTGATAGCGCCACTCAAAAAGGGTTGCGCTGCCGCCATCATGCGGATATGACCATGTGCGTGAATATAACGCTGCCCTTTTTGTCCGCATTTGTTGGCGCAATCAAACACCGCCAGGTGTTCCGCTTTTAAATACGGCGCTCCTTCAACAGTCATAGTGCCGCATACATAAATATTGGCGGCTTCAATTTGTTCATCCGTATACCCCAGCGCTTCCAGCAGGCTCCATTCAAAATCATAATACTGATCTGTCGTAAAGCCGAGTCGTTGTAATGTTGCTTCGCCAAAAGTGTACACGTTAAACACGAAGCCAATTTCAAAAGCACTGCCTAAAGAAGCTTCTACTTTTGCCAGTTCTTCTTTTGTAAATCCTTTTGCCAGTAATGTTTGCGTGTTGATAAAAGGCGCTCCTTTTAAAGTTGCATGCCCCTTGGCATAGTTTACAATTTCTTCCAGTTGCTTTTCAGTATATTTTAAATTACGCAAGGCGGCAGGCACACTCTGGTTAATGATTTTAAAATAACCGCCACCGCTTAATTTTTTAAATTTTACCAATGCAAAATCTGGTTCCACACCGGTGGTATCGCAATCCATTACTAAACCGATTGTACCTGTTGGTGCAATCACGGTTGTTTGTGCATTGCGGTAGCCATTTTTTTCGCCTAGCTGCACTGCTTCATCCCAGGCTTTAATAGCGGCGGTTAACAAATAATCCGGGCAATATTTTGCATTGATGCCTTGCGGTTTTATTTCAATGCCTTCATAAGCTTCCTGCGCATCATACGCCGCGGCACGGTGGTTGCGCATTACCCGCAACATGTGTTGTTTATTTTCGCCATAACGGGCAAAGGCGCCTAAAAAGCCGGCCATCTCCGCAGAGGTGGTATACGCAACGCCTGTCATAATCGCCGTGATGGCGCCTGCAATGCCTCGTGCCGCTTCGCTGTTATAAGGAATGCCGCTTACCATCAACATGCTTCCGAGGTTGGCATACCCTAAACCCAGCGTTCTGTAATCGTAACTTAATTGTGCCACTTCTTTTGATGGAAACTGTGCCATCAAAACTGATATTTCCAGCACAACGGTCCACAACCGGCAAGTATGTTCAAAGCCTTTTACATCAAAACTATTATTACTTTCTTCAAAAAAACGACGCAGGTTTACAGAGGCTAAATTGCAGGCGGTGTTGTCCAAAAACATGTATTCGCTACAGGGGTTACTCGCTCTTATAGGGCCCCCTTCTGGGCAGGTATGCCATTCATTGATCGTGGTATCATACTGTGTTCCGGGATCAGCACATTTCCAGGCGGCATGATTGATTTGTTTCCATAAATTTCTTGCCTTAATCCGTTTCATTACCTTGCCATTGCTTCTTCCTTTCAACTCCCATTCGCCATCTTCATCCAGTGTTTTAAAAAAGGAGTTGGGTATGCGTACGGAATTATTGCTGTTTTGCCCACTTACGGTTTTGTATGCCTCGCCTTCGTAATCGCCTGGATAGCCTGCTGCAATCAATGCCGCCACTTTATCTTCTTCACCTACTTTCCAGTTTACAAAACTTTCAATTTCAGGATGGTCCAAATCAAGACAAACCATTTTTGCGGCACGCCTTGTAGTGCCACCACTTTTGATAGCACCTGCTGCACGGTCACCTATTTTTAAAAAGCTCATCAGTCCGCTGGATGTACCGCCACCGCTCAGCTTTTCTCCATCGCCGCGAATGCTGCTATAGTTGGTACCAACGCCACTTCCGTATTTAAATATCCTTGCTTCCCGTACCCACAAATCCATGATACCACCTTCGTTTACCAAATCATCCTCCACACTTAAAATAAAACAGGCATGTGGTTGTGGACGCTCGTAAGCCGAGGTAGATTTCTTCAACATGTCATCAACAGGATCAACATAATAATGCCCCTGTGGCTTGCCGGTAATACCATACACTTCATGCAAACCGGTATTAAACCATTGCGGACTGTTGGGCACGCAGGCCTGGTTTAAAATAGAGTACACCAGTTCTTCATAAAATATTTGTGCGGCATCGTCGCTAGCAAAATAATTGTACCGTTCGCCCCAAACCCTCCAGCAGTGCGCCATACGGTGTGCTACCTGTTTAATAGATGTTTCCCTTCCCGTGCTGCCATCGGCCTGTGGTACACCTGCTTTTCTAAAATATTTTTGTGCCAGAATATCGGTAGCAATCTGGCTCCATTGCTTTGGCACTTCCAAATTGTCCATTTGAAAAACAATTTCACCAGAAGGATTTTTAATTACCGAAGTGCGGTAATC
>JANYFI010000060.1 GCA_025362765.1 Ferruginibacter sp.
TATTACAGGGGCAATGCTAAAAAAATATTTCAAGTTTGCTTTTGTAATTATCCTGGTGGTAGCTGCGGTTATCACGCCATCTCCAGACTGGACCAGCCAGTTTATTGTTGCCATTCCGCTGGTGTTATTGTATTGGGTTAGCATCTTGCTTGCAAGCAGTGTTGACAGAAAAAAGGCAAAAGATGAAAAAGAATGGAGTTAGCTTTTAATGGGTAATTGCTTAATGAATTATTGACAAATGTTTAATCGATAAATATTAAATTTGTAGTGTTATTTAATTAGCAATTAGCCATTAAATAATTATCTAATTAATTTTCAGTTCACCAATTATCAATTAAAGCCATGTCTACATTTAATTTACAATTACCCATTGCCATTGGCTGCGATCATGCAGGTTTTGACTGCAAGGAAGACCTTATTTCTTTTTTAGAAGGAGAAGGCGTTGCATTTCATGATTTTGGCACCTACAATAAAGAATCTGTCGATTATCCCGATTTTGCGCACCCGGTAGCCAATGCTGTAGAAAAGGGTGAAGCTGCTTTTGGTATTCTGTTATGCGGCAGCGCCAATGGCGTAGCAATTACCGCTAATAAGCACCAGGGTATACGCGCCGCCATTTGCTGGGGCGAAGAACTGGCAGAACTGGCCCGTAAACATAATAATGCAAATATTCTTTGCATTCCCGCCAGGTTTGTTCGCGATGGTGATGCAGAAAAAATGCTTGATGTATTTATGAACACCGCTTTTGAAGGTGAAAGGCACCAGTTAAGAATTAATAAAATGGCTTGTTGATGTCGGTTGGGTTTAGGACGTTTCCCTATCCGTTACGTAAAAAAGAGACCGGGCTATCCCCGGCTGAAAGACTTCAGCACGGCGGACATTGCCATCTTTTTTATCCTTCCAAAAAAGTGTTTCCGCTTCTATCCATCATGCATTGATTTAAAATGTGTTGTTAGCGCCGAAGTTAAAAAACACCAGTACTTACACTCAAGCCAGGTAAATCAGCCAGCTTAAACCAGTCAGCAATAAGTAATTCAACAATTATTGAATACTGTTATTTTGACAAAAAATTGATACATGACAAAAATAATTTCCCTGTTAAGCTTTCTATTAGTCCTGCAACTTATATCTGTTGCACAAAATAATAAGGTCGCTAAATACGCCGCTACCATTACGGCGGCTAATTTAAAAAAGCAATTAACCATCATTGCAAGTGCCGAAATGGAAGGCCGTGAAACAGGCACCGAAGGCCAGCGCAAAGCTGCTGCTTACATTGAAAGTGAATTTAAAAAAATGGGTTTGTCTCCTGTAAAAACCTTAAATGGTTATCAGCAATTGTATCCGCTGTACCAGGATAGACTTAACAGCGAATTGATAGTAAATAACCAGCCTGCAAAAAATGGTGTAGATTATATAAGTCCCGCCACCAGCAATGAAACAGGTAACAATAATGCTCCCTCAATTATTTTTGCAGGATATGGCATTGACGACTCTGCCTATAGTGACTACACAGGCATTGATGTTAAAGATAAGATTGTCGTATTTTTCCTTGGGGAACCAAAAAAAGATGAACAATATTTTATCGATGGCAGCCAGGCGGGCAAATGGAGCTATCCGGGCTTAAGTGTAAAACTGGCTACTGCAAAAGCGAAGGGCGCTGCCGCTGCATTTGTAATTAGTCCCTTGCAGGAAAACTTTACACAAAGATCAATTGACAACAGCAAAAAAAGTATGCTTTATTTTCCACGCGAAGAATCGGGCATACCTGTAAATTATGCTATGTTATCTCATGCCTATGCAAAAAATATGTTGAGCAATACTTTCGATTCGCTCATAAAACGGGCAAAAGCCAATCAGCCGTTTACCGCGGATTCTATTGCGGCAATCAACGAGCCTGTTCAATTTAAGTATCATAAATTTCGGACTACGGTGAATGCCAGCAATGTTGCAGGTATTGTTGAGGGCACAGACAAAAAAGATGAATATGTTTTTTGTACGGCGCACTATGATCACCTGGGCAAACATGACGGCCAAATTTATTACGGAGCGGATGATGATGGCAGTGGAACCTGCGGCGTGCTGGAAATGGCTAAGGCATTTGCCAAGGCAAAAAAAGAGGGCCATGGCCCCAGGAGAACCATGATATTTATGACGGTGAGCGGCGAAGAAAAAGGATTATGGGGAAGCGAATATTACAGCGATCACCCTTTTGTTGATTTGGATAAAACTTCCGTTGATTTAAATACAGACATGGTAGGGAGGGTTGATACAGAACGCAAAACCGGCGACAGTTTAAACTATGTATATGTAATTGGTCATGATAAATTAAGCAGTGACCTGCCTGTAATAAACGAAGCGGCCAATATCAAAAATGGCGCACTTACACTGGATTATAAATTTGACGATCCCAATGATAACGAAAGAATTTATTACCGCAGCGATCACTACAATTTTGCACGCAAGGGCGTACCCGTATTATTTTTTTACGATGGTATGTTAAAAGCAGATTATCATAAGCCGACTGACACCGTGGATAAAATTAATTTCTCCCTGTACGAAAAAAGGGTGCGCATGATATTTTATACGGCATGGGAAATTGCCAACCGGGATGATATGCTGAAGAGGGATATTCCGTTGCCGGAAGAGAGCAGGTAATAAAACTATTAATTTAAAAAACAGGGCGCCTCTTATGAAGCGCCCTGTTTTTTAAAAACCTATTTGATCCGAAGTAATTGTTATAAAAGGCTGTTTTTAACTAGCGACTGGGCCGACTATATAAAAAATAAAAGTTATCAAAAATTCTATTTTCAGGTAAGTTGATTGGAGTTAATATCCATCACAAAAGTTTATAAGTTAAAAACTAAAACATACCCGGAAAACACATTTTTAGAACAGATCGGCACTTCACTTTTACCAGCCCAATATCCACGCAAATATCAGTGGACAAACAATGGTAGCATCACTCTCCACAATAAACTTTGGTGTATTGATATCTAATTTTCCCCAGGTAATTTTTTCGTTCGGCACTGCTCCTGAGTAAGAACCATAAGAAGTGGTTGAATCGCTTACCTGGCAAAAATAATTCCAGAACGGCACATCGTGCCATTCCAAATCCTGGTACATCATCGGCACAACACATATCGGAAAATCACCGGCAATGCCGCCACCGATCTGGAAAAAGCCCACTCCTTTTCCGGCAGAATTATTTTTATACCAGTCCGCCAGCCAAACCATGTATTCAATACCGCTTTTCATAGTGGTAGCCTTTAACTGGTTTTTTATAATATAACTCGCAAAAATATTTCCCATGGTACTGTCTTCCCAGCCCGGTACCACAATCGGAATATTTTTTTGCGCCGCTGCCAGCATCCAGCTGTTTTTAGGATCAATTTCATAGTACTGTTCCAATACACCGCTCAGCAGCATTTTGTACATATACTCGTGTGGAAAATAGCGTTCCCCCGTGTCGTCAGCTTCTTTCCATATTTTATGAATGTGCTGCTGCAATCTTCTGAACGCTTCCTCTTCGGGTATGCAGGTATCGGTTACCCGGTTGTAATGGTTTTCCAGCAAATCCCATTCTTCCTGCGGACTTAGATCGCGGTAATTAGGTACCCTTTTATAATGGCTATGAGCAACAAGGTTCATGATATCTTCTTCCAGGTTGGCACCTGTGCAACTGATGATGCTAACTTTATCCTGCCTGATCATTTCCGCCAGGCTCAGGCCAAGTTCAGCGGTGCTCATGGCCCCTGCCAACGTAATCATCATTTTTCCGCCCTCATCCAAATGTGTTACGTATCCTTTGGCCGCATCCATTAAAGCGGCTGCATTAAAATGACGGTAATGGTGTTCAATAAAATCAGAAACCGGTCCTTTGTTCATAATTACTTTTTTTTATGTAAAAAATGCTCCGTTAGAATGTGTAAAAGAATGGTAGCAAAAATAGTTTTTTTTATTGACGGGTAAGGGATTTATGCCCTGCATTTGTGTTGTGTTTACGGGCAATTTTTAACTGACAAATTGTATGGCTTACCTTTAGGTGATCTTATACGGTTTCAATTTATTCTGTCATTTATGAAAAAGATATTCACCTTATTATTACTGCTGAATGCAGCTGTTATCTTTGCCCAGCCAATAGAAGACAGCGTTTCGTTATCCACCACCAGCGGAATATTGAAAGGATCCCGGTTTTTACCTGCTGGAAAAACTTCCTTTCCGGTATTGATAATTATCCCCGGATCAGGCCCTACAGACCGCTATGGCAACAATCCCATGGGCGTAAAAGCCAATAGCTATAAAATGATGGCAACTGAATTGAGCAGTAAAAATATCGGTGTGCTGCTATTTGATAAAAGAGGCATTGCCGGCAGCCGCACGGCAGCGGGCAGTGAAGCGGATCTTCGTTTTGAAACGTATGTAAATGATGTAGTTGAATGGATTCAGTGGCTTCAAAAAGATAAACGGGTGAAGGGCATTTTTGTAGCGGGCCACAGCGAAGGATCTTTGATAGGCATCCTTGCAGCACAAAAAATAAAAACACAGGGCTTTATTTCCATAGCAGGGCCGGCAAAAGGTATTGCTGAAATAATCACGGGGCAATATGCGGCGCAGTTGCCCAAGGCGGCCGTAATAGTGGACAGCCTTTTTAAACGCCTGCAAAATAACCAGCCGCTTGATACAGTACCGCCATACCTAATGAGTATTTTCAGGCCATCCGTGCAACCCTACATGAAATCGTGGATGAAATATATTCCCTGTAATGAATTAAATAAATTGACCATTCCCATACTAATTATTCAGGGTACTACCGATCTGCAAGTTAATGCCATCGAAGCCATCCAGTTAAAAAAATGCAGCAAAAATGCCCTACTTGTTTTTCTTGACAGCATGAATCATGTATTGAAAGACGCGTCGGCTAACAGGGTGCAGAATATGGCGACCTATGCAAATCCAACATTGCCATTATCAGCTGGTTTAATGCCTGCCATCTTTGCATTCATTCAAAAAAATAATCACTGACATATTTTCGAGCGGTAAAATTGATCAATAAAAACGGCGCCAATGTTACTAAAAAAGTCCTTCAAAATCAATTGAAGAACTTCATAAAATTCATTCATCCATTATTATTTTTTCATTTTCTTTTCAATTGTAACCTCTCCGTTGGGCCGTATTCTTAGTTCGAGCACTTTCTTTTCATTACTTACAAAAGCCTGGTACATTGTCTCGCCATTACAAGCCAGTTCTATTACCTGTTGGGGTATAACATACTCATTATATTTTTGAGAGAGCACCATTGAAACCGACAGCGGAGCCTGGCTCAAAGCAATTCTTCTTGACGTGCCGAGGAGTTGTCCTTCGTCGTTGTAAGCTGCATTTACCGTTGTCTCATTCATAACAAAAGAGACAAAATAAAAATCACCTGTTTTTTGCCAGCTTACATTTTGTGCTTTAATAAAATCTTTTTCAAATGCGCCTTCTACCTGCTTTGTTACGGAGTCGCCTTTAACAGCAAAAGCAGTGGCGGAAAACAGTAAGACAATTGCTGTTAGGATGGTTGTTACCTTTTTCATTTTTTTATTTTTTGGTTAATTGATTACTGCCAGTGAGACAGTTTTTTTGATTGATGATACAAATGTATCATCCCCGCATGTCAGACACCATCACTTCTTGATTAAAAACACTGCAAAAAAAATTTATAGTACAAGCGGTACAGCCAACGCTTTTTTCGGTCATAACAACCAGCTACAATCCAGTACCGGCAAACATTGCATTTATTTCATAATAAAATATTAAAATTGCAAAACAGCATGTTAAATTATAAAGGCGGTTTATAACATTTTGCTATAGCACTATTTTAATACCTTTAGGCATATGAATTTTTTAGCCCATGCCTATCTTTCATTTAATGAACCTGGAATTTTATCCGGCAACATGATCAATGACTATGTGAAGGGTAAAAAAAAATTTGATTACCCTGCTGTAATACAAAAAGGTATGACGTTGCACCGGGCCATTGATGAATTTACTGATCAGCATCCGGTTACAAAAAAAGCAAAACAATTTTTCAGGGCTGATTACCGGTTGTATTCCGGCGCTTTTGTAGACGTGTTGTACGATCACTTCCTGGCGAACGATATCAATGAATTTGCAACAGACGTTGCATTAAATTCTTTTTGTCAGCTTACCTATGCCAGCCTGCAGGCAGATATTGATCTATTGCCGCAAAAATTTCAGCAAATATTGCCGCATATGCAACTACACAACTGTTTGTATAATTACCGGTATAAAGCAGGCATAGAAAAAAGCTTTACGGGGCTGGCAAAAAGAGCTACCTATTTATCTGAATCTGCGATTGCATTTTCTATTTTTAACGAGCACTACGATGCCCTTCAACTGCTATACAGCAATTTTTTTCCTGAACTAAAGCAATTTGCCTATACAACATTGGTTAAATTGAATAATGCCTGAATCTTTATATTTGTAATTAAAACACTTTTACGTAATTATGAAAAAAATCATTGCCCTAACCTTTATTATTGTTTGTACAATCACTATTTTGAAAGCGCAGTCGAAATTTCCTCCGGTTGATAAATCCCCGATGGACATGATTTATTATCCTGCGTCTTACCCTGTTTTAAAAATTCAGGATAAAATAACCGAACCGCTAACAGCAAGAATTATCTACAGCAGGCCGCAAAAAAACGGACGCACTCTTTTCGGCGATCTTATCCCATATGGCCAGGTATGGAGGCTTGGTGCCAACGAAGCGACAGAGATAGAATTTTATCGTCCGGCACGCATTGGTGACGTTAAAATAAAAAAGGGCAGGTACACGATATATTGCATACCAAACCAGGATAAATGGACAGTGATATTAAATAGAGACACCGATACCTGGGGCGCATTTAAATATGACCAGTCAAAAGATCTTTTGCGAATTGACCTACCCTTACAAAAACAAGTTGAAGTATTGGAGTCGTTCGCTATGGTTTTTGAAAAATCCGCTACCGGCGCAACATTGCTGATTGGCTGGGATGATAACAGGGTTGACTTACCCATTGTATTTTAATTTACTGATGAATTAAAGAGTTGCTCCCGGTTAAAGCCCGGATTTTTTTGGATATTTACAATTATGTGCGGAATAGCGGGAATTATAAGTTTCAATACGGTTGGCAGGGAACAATTAAAAAAAATGACGGATACCCTTGCCCATAGGGGCCCTGACGGCGAGGCACATTGGATCAACCAAAGAGGTAATGTGGGTTTTGGTCACAGAAGACTATCCATACTTGATTTATCTTCTGACGCGGCTCAACCCATGCATTACCTTAGCCGGTATACCATTGTATATAACGGTGAAATTTACAATTACATAGAAATAAAAGCAGCGTTGATAAAAATGGGCTACCATTTTAAAACCAGCAGCGATACCGAAGTTATTTTAGCCGCCTATGATTGCTGGAAAGAAGACTGCCTGGAACAATTTGACGGCATGTTTTCTTTGGCCATACTGGATAAAAAAGAAAAGACTGTTTTTGCAGCGAGGGACCGTTTTGGCGAAAAACCATTTTATTACGCTGCCGATAAAACCCAGTTTGCTTTTGCCAGTGAAATGAAAGCCTTATGGGCCATTGGCATTGCAAAATGCCCTGATGATAAGATGTTGCTGAATTACCTGGCGTTGGGCTACGTGCAGAATGCCAATAATAAGGAACAAACATTTTTTCAGGATGTATACTCCTTACCACCTGGCAGCTTTTTACTACTTGATATCAATACACTTCAATACCGGACACACTGGTATTGGGAACTTGAAAAAGACAATGTACAGGAAATTTCTGTGCGGGCAGCCATCGACAAGTTCCAGGAGTTGTTTACTTTATCCGTTAACCGCAGACTGCGCAGTGACGTGCCTGTTGGTACCAGTCTTAGCGGAGGACTGGATAGCTCCTCTATCCTCGCAAACATTAAACACGCTGGTACTCCCTTTAAAACTTTTTCCGCCATTTTTCCTGGTTTTGCAAAAGATGAATCCGGTTATATAAAATCAGTTACAGAATACCTTAAAAAAAAATCGGTTACAAACGGCCCCATCTTACAGCACTTTGTTGAGCCTTCAGCTTTGGGACTAATAAAAGAATTTAAAACACTTTGTTACCACCAGGAAGAACCATTTCCGTCAGCCAGTATTTATGCCCAATATAAAGTTTTCGAAATGGCGCATCAACAAAATGTAAAAGTTTTATTAGACGGACAAGGTGCCGATGAAACCCTCGCCGGTTACAATAAATACATTCACTGGTATCTGCAGCAACTCACCGCCAAAAGCAGGTTTTTTGCCGCTTATAAAGAAAAAAAATTACTACGAAAAAATAATCTGTCTTTTAAATGGGGCATCAGCAATTATCTCGCTGCTTATCTTCCTTCACATGCTGCTATACAGCTGGAACAAAATGAATACCTTAAAAGTGCACGACAACCGGACATCAACCGGGACTTTGTGCTATCCCTAAAAGGAAGAGAGTGGGAAGGCATTCGTAAACCAATCATTACCAAGCTGAATGACATCTTACATTTTAATACGCAAACCATGGGGCTTGAAGAATTGCTTCGTTTTGCTGACCGAAATAGTATGGCACATAGCACTGAGGTGAGGCTGCCATTTTTAAGTCATGAATTGGTTGAATTTCTATTTATGTTACCTGCGAATTTTAAAATACATGATGGTTTTACAAAATGGTTACTCAGGAAAACAATGGATAATGAATTACCCGCGGAAATTGTATGGCGAAAAGATAAAGTAGGATATGAACCGCCTCAGTTTCAATGGATGCACAATGAAATTTTGCAGGACTATATACAGGAATCAAAAAGAAAACTGGTAAACAAGGGCATATTAAAACCCGCTGCATTAGATAAAAAGATAACACCAAAAGCGGCGCACGAAAGCAATAATTTCGATTGGCGTTACCTATGTGCAGCACAACTATTGCCAGGTGAATTATAAAAATAATTTCGTGTTTCAACCACTATCAAAAACAAAAGTGATCAAAACAAAAGATGT
>JANYFI010000069.1 GCA_025362765.1 Ferruginibacter sp.
CCTAAGTTTCATCACCAATGGCAACCCGATGAAATTTTTGTGGAAGATGATTTTAATGATGACACCATTGCAGCTTTAACCGCAATGGGTTATAAAGTAACCAAACGCGGCGAAATTGGCCGCACCGAATTGATATTAATTAACGGCAAATCCATCGTGGCGGTGGGTGATAAAAGAGGCGATGATGATGTGGAAGGATATTGATTGAACAAGATTCGTATTAAAAATATTTGCTAAAATTAAAACCATACCGATACTTTAATTGTAAGCCATCATGGCAAAAAATATAACAATCGTGGTAAAAGGCAGTCCGATAATAAAACTTTGAAGAAGGTATCAAAAGGAATTTTTTCAAAACAAGGAAACAATGGTGTAACATTTGCAAGTCATGGTATTACTTTTGAATGCACCTGTCGGGTAAGTTGCAGGCTTCGAACTTTGCCTTTAAAGACTTTCGCCATTTAAAAAACCAACCCTTTTATACCAAACCTTGTAACCTAAAACCCATGGATTTAGCAACCACCTATCTTCAATCCGCCATTAAAAGAGTGGTGTATTACAAAGCACTCGGCGATAAAA
The DNA here is from genome assembly GCA_025362765.1 of Ferruginibacter sp. Classification (GTDB taxonomy): domain Bacteria; phylum Bacteroidota; class Bacteroidia; order Chitinophagales; family Chitinophagaceae; genus Ferruginibacter. The sequence goes on from JANYFI010000069.1 coordinate 580, forward strand.
CATTCGCTCAACTCAGCGAAGCCGATTTTCATTTTTCCCCCAACAATCACAGCAACAGCATAGCGGTGATTATTCAGCACATGGCCGGAAACATGTTGAGCCGCTGGACAGATTTTTTAACCAGCGATGGCGAAAAGGAAGGACGTAACCGCGATACAGAATTTGAAGAACAGCCTTTCAGCAAACAAGCCCTGATTGAACTATGGGAAAAAGGTTGGGCCTGTTTTTTAACTGCCTTGGAACAACTTTCTCCCGAAGATTTATTGCGCAACATCACTATCCGCCACGAAAGCCTGACTGTTGTGGATGCCATTAACCGGCAACTGGCACATTATCCCCATCATATTGGGCAAATTATTTATGTTGCCAAAATAATTAAGGAAGCGCAATGGCAAACCTTGTCCATTGCCAAAGGTTCATCGCATCAATACAACCAGCAACTTCTTCCAAAAAAGCAATAACGGACCGGCTTTTAACGACTTTAACTTTATATATCAAATTATAATTGGTACTGAATTTGCCCGTCAGCGGCGAAACGTTATTTTTGTACAAATTCACCTGTTTCCCTGCGCACTCTCCTCAACATATTAAAATGGTTTTCACTTGCACTGATTTTTTGGTTGGTGCTTGGTGCGTTGATGGTATATATAAAACCGGTATATGGCAACTGGGTATTTGGTTTTGCTATTGCGGCCTGGCTGGCGGGCTGGTTTTATACATTTGAAAAAGCCCGCCACAAAACCTGGTTTTTTATGTGGTTGTTGGGTATGGTATTGTTTATCTGGTTTTCTCTGCAGATTCCTTTTGTACAAAACAGTATTGTTTCTGCAGTAGCTGGCAAACTATCCGATAACCTGAAAACCACTGTAAGTATAGAAAGAATTGACTATAGTTTTTTTGATAAGATGAACCTGAAAGGCCTGCTGGTAAAAGATCATCAAAAGGACACTTTATTATATGCCGGCAGCGCCAAAGTAAATATCACCGACTGGTTTTTTTTGAAAGATACGGCCACATTGCAATATGTAAGTTTAAGTGATGCGGTGGTAAATATGCAGCGAACCGATTCCGTATGGAATTACCAGTTCCTGGTAGATTATTTTTCTTCTCCCACAAAATCATCCGGCAAAAAAAATGCCATTCAATTTGACCTGAAAGTATTGAAGCTTGACAACATTCACTTCAACCAGCTCGACAGATGGGTAGGACATGACATGCAGGTAGCTGTAAAAAAACTGGACCTGGTGGCAGACGAAATTAATCTCGATAAAAAACAAATTGAAATTAACACGCTTACGATGGATGGTCCGGAGTTTTCGCAATTCGATTACCCCGGCAACAGGGAAAAAATGCACTTTGCTAAAGACACTACCCACCCGGATGCAAGAACAACTGCCTATCGCTGGAATAACGACGGCTGGGTAATGAATGTTAAAACAGTGCATATCAGCAACGGCATTTTTAGCAGCGATCAGCAAACCGATCGAGCCCCATTTACTGACAGGTTTGATGGCGTTCACCTGCGCTTTAGCGATATTAGCGGCGATTTTAAAAACACTCATTTTGAAAAGGATACTCTTACGACCAATTTTGTTTTATCAACTAAAGAACGGAGCGGATTTGAAGTTAAAAAACTAGCAGCAACGCTAAAGTTTACTCCCGGGCTAATGGAATATAAACAGCTGGAGCTGGTGACTAATAAAAGCCATCTTGGAAATTATTTCGCCATGCACTACCATAGTTTTAATAAAGACATGGGTGACTTTTTGCACAGCGTAAAAATGGATGCCAATTTTGTAAACAGCGAATTGAACAGCGACGACCTGACCTTTTTTGCACCAGAAACTGCTAACTGGAAAAGAGTATACCAACTAAAAGGTATTGCCAAAGGGTCGGTGGATAACCTTACCGTAAAAAAAATGCTGATTAAAACCGACCACAGTTTCGTTGATGGTGATATCGCATTAAAAGGATTGCCCGATATTGACAACACATTTATTGATTTTGAAGCCAATGAATTAAAAACCACTGTGGCTGATCTCAGTGCAATTGTTCCTTCCCTTAAAAACGTTACACAACCCAATCTTGCCAAACTCGGCACTATTAATTACCGGGGGAATTTTACCGGATTCATAAAAGATTTTGTTGCTTTTGGAACCATTTCTACCAACCTGGGTGTTGTTACGGGCGACGTGAACATGAAACTGCCGGATAATAAATCTTCCGTTTACATCGGTAAAATTTCTACGGCCGGTTTTCAATTGGGAGAATTTATAAATTCTCCTGAATTGGGTAAAATTGTGTTCAATGGCAAACTCAATGGCGCAGGATTTTCGGCAAAAGACGTGGCTGCAAATTTTGATGGTAATATCAGCAGTATTGAAGTGTCAGGTTATACCTATCAGAACATTGTGGTGACAGGCGATTTTGGGAAAAAACTATTCAACGGTTCAGCCAGCGTTAATGATCCCAATCTTGTGTTGAATGATTTAACCGGCAGTATTGATTTCACCGGAAAGCAACCACAGTTTAAGTTTGATGCAGACCTTGCCAGGGCCGATTTTAAAAAACTTAATTTTACCAGCGATGCTTTTATTTTAAACGGTCATTTTAACCTGGATTTTACCGGCAGTAATATCGATAATTTTTTAGGCACGGCAAAAATTTATAACGCCGGGTTACTGCACAACAATACCCCTTTAAGTTTCGATTCGCTCATTTTACATTCTTCCATACTCAACGATTCCAAAGTATTAAGCCTTACCAGCAATAACCTGGAAGCTGAAGTAGATGGAAAGTTTACCATCAGGGAACTCCCCGATGCATTCAAGGTTTTTTTAAGCCGCTATTTTCCTTCCTACATAAAGAAACCCGGGTACACGCTTAGTGACCAGGATTTTTCTTTTATGATAAATACAAAAGAAGTGGACGGCTACATGCAATTGCTTGACCGCCGGTTAAAGGGCTTTGATAATTCGGTAATTGAAGGCAATTTGCACCTCAGCGAAAACCAGTTTGGAGTAAATGCTACTATACCCAATTTTAGTTATGATGGAAAAGTATTCAACAACGTGCGGTTAATTGGCAATGGCAATTTTGATAACCTGGTGGCAAAAATAGACGTTGATGAAGTGCAAATTACCGACAGTTTGCGTTTGCCCGCCGCCAACCTGCTCTTAAATTCTCACGATGATTTAACCGATATTACCCTTAACACCAGCGCCAGTAAAAATTTAAGCAGCGCCAACATTAATGCCCAGGTTCAAACCATGACGGACGGAGTGAAAATTAATTTCTGGCCCAGTTCGTTTATCATTAACGATAAAAAATGGCAGCTGGAAAGAGATGGAGAGCTGGTACTCAGCAAAAGCCAGGTAAGTGCCAGCGAAGTAAATTTTTTACAGGGCAATCAGGAGATAAAAATTTCAACCGAACCATCGGAAACAGGCAACACCAATGATATTATAGTGAAACTAAAAAGCGTGAGTATAGACGATCTGCTGCCGCTGGTATTAAAAAAGCCAAGGCTGGAGGGCCAGGTAACCGGTACCGTAAGAGTAGCTGATCCATTTGGCAAGGCATATATTGAAGCGGATGCGCAAATGGAAAAATTTGTGATTGACGGAGATTCTGTTGGTGTAATAGATGCCCATGCTACTTACGCCACTGCTGCCGGCATATTAAAATTTAACAC
>JANYFI010000119.1 GCA_025362765.1 Ferruginibacter sp.
TATTACAACTTCTTTTACACCCCATGCAGCCAACATTACAGCTCCTTCCTGTACGCTATCGCTGCCGGTTAGCACCTGCAATTCTAATTCATCAGCTTTTACTATATCAACATATTTCAATGCCTCTTTTTTTTCTTCCCAATCAACGGCCTGTACCTGAACATTGTCTACTTTGCGCAAATAGCCTTGTACATCCAGCGATATTTTGCCTCTTGCTGCAAGGTCTTTAATTAAACTTAACGGAATATCATTCGCCAGCAATGGTCCAAGGTGAAAAATAGAAGCATTAATCTCTTTCATTTGCGCTGTGCTAAAAGGGTCTGCTGTTTTCAATACCTTTTGTGTACGGTGGCCTAGATTTTCAGCATAATTATTTTCAAAATAAACGGTATGCCGGCTATTCAATGCAACTACTTCAATGCCATCCGAACGCAGCGCTTCAACAAAACGAATTTGGCTTTTTGCCAGCGCTGTCACCAGGCAATATTTTACATCCATTTGTCGCAATGCGTTGGAAAAATAAAAGGATGTTCCACCAGCCATATGTTTTTCTCCATTAACCGTAATCACCTTGTCGAGTGTAATATGTCCTACGCAACAGATATCGTACATGTCTATTATTGTTATTTATTGAATTCGCATTTGATACGCATAAAAATAATTAAAACTGTTCTATTAAAGCAAGTTGTTTTTAAATGCCTTATTAAACAAGAGGCGATAGGAAAGGAATAAACTTATATGTTGTTTAAAATAGTCCGTTTAGCAGATGAATGGAGGCTCAGCACCAAAGATGGATAAAATATCTTTCCGGGATTAAAAAGAAAAAATAGAAAACGCAGGTGGATAAAAGAAAGGTTATTCCGGCTCCAGTACTATTTCGGGGCGTAGGTAATTTACAGTGTAGTCATTTTTTACATTGTTCCGATAGTTTTTAAAGAGGCTTAGCCAGCGCAATTTAATCACGCCGAAAACACCTTCTTTAATAATTCCTTTATTCATTTTACTATCGCCCAACTTACGGTCTTTAAAAGTGATAGGCACCTCTTTAATAACAAAACCCAGCTTCCAAGTGGCAAATTTCATCTCAATTTGAAACGCATAGCCAACAAAATGAATGGCCGATAAATTAATGGCTTCGAGCACCTCTCTTTTGTAACAAACAAACCCTGCCGTTGGATCCATTATGGGCATCCACGTAATTATTCTTGTATACAAGGATGCTCCTTTAGACAACGCAATCCGGTTTCCGGGCCAGTTTTCCACTGCCCCATTTTTTACATACCTCGATCCAACAGCCATACCGGCACCATTTTTACAGGCTTCGTATAATCTTTTTAAATCGGCGGGATTATGCGAAAAATCAGCGTCCATTTCAAATATAAACTGGTAGCCTTTTTCAAGGGCCCATCTGAAACCATGAATATAGGCTGTACCTAAACCGGATTTGCCTTTACGCTCTTCTAAAAATAATTGTTCGGGATATTTAGTGAAAAACGATTTTACAATTTCCGCCGTTCCATCTGGTGATCCATCATCAATAATCAACACATGAAATTGTTGCTGTAGCAGAAACACCGCCTCAATAATTGAGGCGATATTTTCCTTTTCATTATAAGTTGGTATGATAACTAATTTCTCCAAAGGCTAAAATGGCATATTGAAAAACGAAAGTACAATTTGTAACTAATATTTCCGACACCATTTACCAGTAAGTTTTCAATTATGTATTCTTTAACAAGGTTCTGTTTAGAATTTCCGTTAGCTTTTGCTTTGTATGTAATGGAAAATCACCCCGCATCATCCAATCGTAGTATTGAGGCTCTGCTTTTAAAACATCCGTTACAGGGCGGCCTTTGTGTTTTCCGAAATTAAACACCTCCACTCCTTTTTCATTGAATAAAAAACGGCGGGCATAGTCTACTATCTTTTCTTCTCCGATAGAACCTAAAATACTTTCTACTGTATTGCCCAGTTGAGGATACCGTACAATCTGTGACAACAAGACGTCGATGGTTGCATTTACATCCGACTCCGCACTATGGGCATCTACCAGTTCTTTTTCACAATAATATTTGTAGGCTGCTGTTAAGGTCCTGGGCTCCATAGTGTAAAAGATATGCTGTACATCTACCATACGACGGGTGCTGAGATCTACTTCCATGCCTGCACGTAAAAACTCTTCCATCAGCATTGGTATATCAAAGCGGTTGCTGTTATAGCCACCCATGTCGCAGTTTTCTATAAATTGTTTCAGCTCATTCCCCGATTGTTTAAATGTGGGCGCATCTTTTACCATTTCATCCGTTATTCCATGTATAGCGGTAGTTACCGCCGGAATGGGCATTTGCGGATTAATCAGCTTTCGCTTTACCTGCCTGGTTTCGTCAGGCAAAATTTTTATAATGGCAATTTCTACTATCCTGTCTGTTGACAGATTTACACCTGTTGTTTCTAAATCGATAAACGCAATCGGGCGAACTAATTGTAAAGACATTGAAGGGGTTTTGAATTGTTTTAATTGGTTGTTGTTACAAATAGTACTTCATGCTTGCATTGTTTAAAATGAAGCCTGAAATACTAAGGGCAAGTTAAGATTTTAAAAACAAAATATCATCTATATGTTAATAAGGCAGGTTTAGTATCTTTGCTTTTCAGGCTCAATTAAACAGCACATGAAAAAAATTATTTTTACTTTGGTTGTAATGTTTTCCGTTGTATTTGTTTTAGCATCCTGCTATTCAAGCAGAAAGACTGGCTGCCCGATGACAGAAAAGATCATTCACTAAATAATCCCTAACACCTCATGAATTGGATTGAATTGACAAGCGAATCGCAATTAAACGACATCAAAGATCTCTCAAACACCAAACCGCAGCTTATATTTAAACACAGCACCCGTTGTTCCATCAGCAGTATGACAAAGAACCGCCTGGAAAAAGGACCTGCGCCTGAAGGGATTGATTTTTATTATCTTGATCTTATTAAACACAGAAATATTTCTCAGAAGATAGCCAATGACTTTGATGTAAGTCATGAATCGCCACAGGTACTGCTGATAAAAAAAGGAGCATGCGTGTACGATGAAAGCCATAGTGGCATTACCATGGATGAAATTGTGGAGCAGGCTGCAGCATAACGGCAATCTATTTTCCCAATGCTGTTTCTTTCGCCAGTTTAATCATTTGCCAATAAGGGGGTAAATAGTTATTTTGCTTTTCAAAATGGCTTATTTTATCAACAGTCTTTTCTTTTAACTGCTGGTAAATGGCGACAAAGTATTGATTTTTCAAAGCTTGTGTTGCGCTCATACCTTCAGGTATTATTGTCGGCTTACCGAAATAATTTTTTATCACACACCATCCTTTCACCAATCTAATCACCGGCAGTTGCCAGAGATTGTAGTCAATTTGCTTACCCTGGTCAGCCTCTTCCAGCAACACATCCATTACTGCATTATCGGTATGTTCTTTCAGCAAAGTTTCAGGATCACGATACTCTGCAACAATGCTTAGCTGCGGATCATATTCAAGGTCTCCCGGCATTTGTGTTACAAAATTTTCTACTCGGAATGCATTCAGCCAGTTTACTACTCCCGGAGAGGAAATTGTAGACACACCCTGCCATAAATCAATACCATTTTTGCGATAAGCATAAGACGCTACCTCGGAACAAAACATAGCTGTACTGCCGTGAAAATTCATATTAAAGTCATAGGGAATATGTCGCCTCAGTGCCTCATCATACGCCAGCTTCGCAACTTTGTCCGGTAACATTTTATCTTCCTGCAATTGAATTAAATCAGCCATGGGACGCAATACCATGCAGCGTAATTTTTTATCTTTGATGTATTGGGTCAGTGAAGAAACCGCTACACCTTTTTCAATATGCGCTTCTATCAAATAAGGCCTTTGCTTTTCATCAATATAGATCAACGCTACATGGGAAAAGTTGGCAGGGTAATCATTGCCTCTTGAAATAAGTGCCGATACTTTCGCACCACCTCTTGAAACAAGCAAATCGCCGCTGTGCACTTTTATGCCAAAGAGGTGTGCAGAAGGCGTAAAGGAGGGTTCGCCGGTAACCATTACTGTTGCAGCAAATGGAGCTGTTGCCGT
>JANYFI010000148.1 GCA_025362765.1 Ferruginibacter sp.
CTTAAAAACGTAAGTACAAGCAACACTATGTGCAATAATATCATTGGTATTATAGAAAGCAGTACGCCATAATACTCTGGATTAAAAGGAAACCATCCTGTAGACACCTGCACATATTCAATGAGCATTTGTAGAACGTTCACCGCTATCAGTGCTTTTGCTATCATCCAGCCTTTTTTAAAATGTACCGGCAGCTCCAGCATATTGCCCAGGAAAAAGCTATACAATACAGGAATCATAAAAAGAAAAACCGAAAAGATAAAATCCCTTACAGGTGAAGGAAACAACATGAGTTGCACCCTTATATCCATCCAGTATAAACCGATTATTGTTGCGGCAAATGCATAAGCGATATACCATTTAAAGGCGGCATCCCGGTACAGATAATATTGATAAATAGCATAGATGCAAATAAACATCAGGCTACCCGTTAACATTGCCAGCATCAGGAATAGGTATCGGTCGGTATAATTTCCTTTGGCGCTTTCAATGGCGGAATAGTATGAATTTTTAAGAACCAGCTCAGGAGGAATCAACTGATTTTGCCGGTCTTCTGTACGTGCCCAAAAAGTAACCGTGGTACCCGGCAGCACTTTAACAGGCAACTCAAAACGCTCCGATACAGAGCCACCTGTTTGATACGCACCGCCAAGCCTTATCAATTGTTGATTGGCATATAATCTTGTAAAGTAATGTGCGGAAATAAACAGTTTAATATCAACGGTATCTTTTGCTGATATATTTTGTACGATAAAACGGAACCATTGTATCACCAACGGCCTGTTAGATTGTTTTCGTACCCGGAACTCTTTTGCAAAAGGAATAAAGTGTTGCTGTTGTGCTGCTTCAAAACTGAGTGGTTTACGGGATGTTTCTTCATAGAATAAGCTTTTGTCAGCAATATCAACATCGGCTCTCCATTGCGGTTGCCCGTTTAGTACAATTGTATCCTGTGCAGCGCATGTGCAAGCGCCTGTAACAAAACATACCCATAAAAAAAGTATCCGCTGCATAATTGGTTCAATATTTTTAAAATTAATCAAACCATATAGCATTGCCTAAAGCATTTGGTGAGCAACCAATATTTTGAGGGAATGGTTAAAAGCGTTGCCATTGAATGCACTGCACTGTAAATATCGCTGCTCACTCATAAAGCCTGCTGTTCACCATTCCTTGTTTTAAAAGAGATGGCATTAAGCTGAATTTTATGGAATACAATTACCAAATATAAAAATGCCATGATCACTTCAGCAGTATCTCCCGACAAATCAAAAAAAAGCAGCGGCATAACTAACCGGCTCATTTACTATTTTATATTTCTGCTGCTGATTAGTTTTGCAGGCTTTTATAAAACTTACCTTGTTAAATTCCCCAATTTTGAAGGCTTTACATGGGCACATCATTTTCACGGAGTGATAATGGTTACATGGATTTTAATGCTGATTGCACAGCCAGTCTTTATTAGAACCCACAATATGAAATGGCATAGAATAGTGGGCAAAGCATCTTACTTTATATTTCCATTATTGTTGCTTTCCTTTTTTCTTGTAGCCCGTGCTGCTTATGTAAAAAATATTAAAATTGAAAGTGAAACAGAAGCTTTGGCAGCATTGGGCTTTAGCGGAATTCCGGATATGTTTTATATCAGTATTTTGTATGGCCTCGGCATCTATTATAAAAAGAAAACTTCTTATCATCTACGGTTTTTCGCCTCGATAGGTTTAATGATTTTAGGCCCCGGACTGGGACGTTTTTTGATTGCAGTTTGTGGGTTGCCATTTGCCGCCGTGCCTGCAATGATAGGGGTTATAACGCTTTTCACGCTGGGATGGATGATAGCGGATATTATAAACAAAAGATCAGCATTCCCCATGGCTGTTTTTTTAGGAATTACCGCCTGCGCCTTTTTATTGGGCCCTAATACGCACTCAGCCTGGTGGCAAGCTTTTGCCAGGTGGATTGCGGTTCATTTATTTTAAGGGAAAGATTGGATTTTACTTACTACAAATTTTTAAATCAGCAACTATGTTTACTATTCAAAAAGTACCATCAAAATCAAAAAATTTATTATCGGTTTTACTGAGTTTGTTTATTAGTTTAACCGCATTCTGTCAAACCAACAGCTATGAAATTTATGCATTAAAATTCGCCACACTTAATTTTAAAATGCCGATATCCTTTTCTGCTGTGGGTTCAACCAGTACAGACAGTACCGGCATTTGCTACATGGTGTATTTATTAAAAGGAAATAATGGAAGAACGATTTTAGTAGATGCCGGTTTTACGGAAACACCAGCCATGTACAATATGCAGGCATTTACCTATATACAGCCAGACTCTGTACTTAAACTAATAAATATAAATCCCACTGATATTACCGATTTAATAATTACACATTCTCATTGGGACCATATCGGTGGCGTTGATCTTTTTCCAAAAGCAATGCTTTGGATGCAGGAGAAAGACTACAACTATTTTGTTGGTGCCGCCTGGCAAAAAGACGGTGACAATTCAGGTTTTAACAGTAAAGATGTTCATAAAATTATTCAGAAAAATATAGACAAACAGCTCACGCTGGTAAAGGGCGATAGCATAGAAATTATTCCAGGCATCCGGGTTTTTATTGGCTCCCGGCACACATATGAATCGCAATACGTTTTAGTGGGTACCGGTTCGAATAAAGTTATCATCG
>JANYFI010000184.1 GCA_025362765.1 Ferruginibacter sp.
TCGATGGGTTTATAGCCAATAGCGGTAATTTTTAATTTGTAGGTGGCCATTACAGGGAGGTTTTCCAAACTAAACTCCCCTTTTTTAGTAGTGAGCATACCGGATATCATTACATCCTTTCTTTTTTTAGTGATGGTATCAAACTTGTTTTGAATCAGTTGAATACTGGCTGCATCCACTGGTTTGTTGCTGGTTGAGTCAACTATTTTTCCATAAAAATGACCCATATTCATATTTTGTCCGCCGCCACGGTTTCCTGCTCCGGGATACTGACCAAAAGCTATGGAAGAAAAAAGTAAGGCAAGCGCCAAAGAAAAAAGTGTGTTGCAATGTTTGCTCGTCATGGTAATTGAATTATTTATTTAATGGGCGCAAAGGTCTCCTGTAAATGATTAGAAAAGCGAAAGATTTGATGAGTGGTAACAGTTAAGTCAGGCTATTGTTTTATGATCTGTTTTATCTTGTAAAAAAAGTGACGGCCACTTCTATCAGTCCAATCAGCAGTCCAAAAAAGGCACCGATAAATTCAAGGAACTTGAATTCTTTTTTGGTGATTTGGTTTAAGATATCCTCCAGCTTTTCTGAAGAAAAATTAGCGACTTTTTCTGTAACTATTTTTTCAAGGTCCAGGTCTTTTTCCAATTTGCCCATATAACTTTTCATCAAAACCGGAAACAGGGTTTCCAACTCAACTAAAAAAGCCTCCTTTAACTGAACGATTGTTTTTTCACCAATCAGCATAAATAACATGGGGAAAACATCTTTTAGCTTGTTGCGTAAAAAATGATCAATGTGCTGTTCAATATCCGGTCGTAGCTTTTGCAGGTTTTCGGGGTTGGTAACTTTTTGTTCTATTTCATCAAAAGACAATAGCTCTTTTCCAACCACCTGCCCAAGTTTTTCTGCAATAAGGCGTTGATTTTTCGGGAAAATGCCCTGTATAGTAATACCCAAAATTTTAAACGGCTTCCGGGGGTGAAAAAGCATTTTAATAGCGATCCAGGTGGTAACCCAACCCGTAAATGTAGAGAGCAAAATACTGATAATACTTCCGGTAAGATTCATATAAAAATTTAGAGTGGCAAAGAAACGCCAATAATAAACAACAACAGTTATTTTGCGGAAACTTATCAGGCAAAAAAAGGTGAAATAATGTGCCAGTATATGTTTTATGTTATGATAAGATTGTGAATAATGGTGTTATGTAAAAAAATACTTGTTTCTATAAATGTAATTTTGAAGTAGCAAGCTTTTTTACTATTTTTGCCGTCCAATAAAAAACGGTAGTCGTAGCTCAGTTGGTTAGAGCATCAGATTGTGATTCTGAGGGTCGGGGGTTCGAGCCCCCTCGATTACCCATATTTTTAAAATACAAAGCCCGCTTTTACAGTGGGTTTTTTGTTTTTATTTATTTGTTGGTTTAGTTAAGGATTGTACTTGTAAATGCAACTGCCTCTTATTTTAAACGGTACTATCTTATAGCCTGGTTAAACTGAATCTTATTTAAGCAATTCCGGCTGTCATTGAAAACTTAACGTAATAATATTGCCTGCCATCTTCCATCAGGTGGGACCTGCCGGGCAGTGGATTTATTAAAAAAATCTTGTATCATGAGTTTCAGTAGTTAACTATAAATTGTCGCTAAAAATACCCTAAAGTTCCTGTTCCCAAAAGTCAAATACAATATAAGTTGTGGCGGAATTAAGTCACGGTTTATCCTGAATAAAATTATTCTTGTCGCTTTTTCGCATTGCCAAGGGGTGAACGCCACTGCATAATGCCGGTAGCATGTGCATTTAGGCAGTAGGGCAAAGGTGAGGAGCTATTTTAATAGCGTTAAAAAGCGATAGGCTAACACTTTTTGAAGGCAGGTAAACTGGATCGCTATAACAAAAATGTTCTTTTTATTAAAAGTGATTTTTTAATGTTCGGTAATCTTAACTTTAGTAATAGCAACAATAGGGATAACTTGAACGCCATGTAGGTACAGGATGGTTATCTCACTTGTTAATGATATTTTTATAAATTGATTGTGTTGCGCTTCTCTTCAATAGAAAGACCGCATAGCTTCATTGCCATATAATTAAAAAAAAAGCTTAATAATATATCCGAAAAATTAAAGTACTGACTGCAAAAATTCACTCTTTTCGTGCAGCGTAATTTTAATTGAAATAATATAGTAATGAGATAGTAGTATGTTTTAATGGGGATGCAAATAAGTGTTTATGTTTAAAAACGATCAATGAAGAAGGGTATTCAATTTATTACAGGTATTTGTATTATTGTTTCATTGTTGTCTTTTAAGGGCGTTGCCCAGTTAAGATTCAGGCAGCAGATGATTGCCGCGGAAAGCGCAGAATCCGTGGGCGTATTTGATGTAAATGGAGATCATGTACCCGATATTGTATCTGGTAGTTACTGGTATGAAGGACCGTTGTTTTTAAACCGGCACCTGATTGGGCAGGTGACTCGTGTGAATGAATATTTTGATGATTTTTCAACGATCCCCCTGGATGTAAATGGCGATGGCAAAATAGATTTTATTACAGGCGCCTGGTTTGGTAAAACCTTGCAATGGCGGGAAAATCCTGGAACGGATGCGGAATGGCCGCTACATGATATTGCTGTAACCGGAAATATAGAATGTACCCGTGCCTGGGATGTAGATGGAGATGGCTTTGACGAAATTGTACCCAACACGCCAGGCGGCCCATTAATTTATTATACTCTTAAAAGAGATAAAAATAATAAAGCTACGGGTGAGTTTACTGCCACACAGGTGGCGCAAAAGCATGGGCACGGCCTTGGATTTGGAGATATTAACGGAGATGGGCGTGGTGATTTTATTGTGTCGAATGGCTGGATAGAAGCTCCGGATGACCGGACGCATACACCCTGGAAGTTTCACAACGATTTTAATTTAAATGAAGATGCAAGTGTTCCGATAATTGTTGCAGATGTGAACTTAGATGGCTTAAAAGATCTGATTGTTGGTCATGGTCATTCGTACGGCCTTGATTGGTACGAGCAAAAAAGGGATGGCGAAAACATTAAATTTATTAAACATCCCATTGATCCTTTTCATTCGCAATACCACACCATGGAATGGGTAGACATTGACAATGACGGTAAAATGGAGTTAATTACCGGAAAGCGTTATCGTGCCCATAACGGCAATGATCCCGGCACGAATGATCCTATGGAATTGTGTTATTTTAAATGGAATGGCGAATCATTTACAAAAAATGTAATTAGCAGTGGCGCATTCGGAAAAGGTAAAGGTACAGGCATCTATTTTTCAGTTACAGATTTACACAACACCGGCAGAAAGGATATTATAGTAGCAGGTAAAGATGGGTTGTATGTTTTTTTTAATGAGGCGCCATAGATGATCTGCCTGGCGTATTGTTTTTTGTTTAAAATGTAGAATAGTCAATTTATTATATCACCGGTTAATTTAATTATCAAAAATGAGTCTATTTAAAAAGCGGCCTTTATTGTTGCTATTGGTATTGCTTGGGTACATTGTTTCGGTAACTTCCTGCAAGCAAAAACTACCTGAGGCAGAGAAAAAAAATGTAGATCCCAAAGTTTCAAAATTAAAACTGCCTGAGGGATTTAATGCACAGCATTTATATAGTCCCGGCGAGCATGAGCAAGGATCGTGGGTTGCCATGACGTTTGACAATAAGGGCAGAATGATTGCCTGTGATCAGTATGGAAGCTTGTATCGTTTAACCATTCCGGCGATTGGCGCAGACACTACTAAAGAAAAAGTAAAAGTTGAAAAATTAGATGTTCAGATTGTGGGTGATACCAATAAAATTAAGATTGGTTTTGCTCAAGGTTTGCTGTATGCGTTTAACAGTTTGTACGTAATGGTAAATGATGAAGGGGATAGCACTGTTAAAAGAAAAAGTGGGCTTTATCGTTTACAGGACACAAACAATGATGACCAATTTGACAAAGTTACTTTACTAAAAAGATTGGAAGGTGGTGGAGAGCATGGTCCTCATAGTGTGGTGCTTTCTCCTGATAAAAAGTCGTTGTATGTAATAGCCGGCAATTTTACCAGGATACCAACAATGGATAATTATGAAGGTGCGGATAATTGGCAGATAGATAATATATTACCTTTAATTAGAGACCCCAATGGGCACGATAATACCGTTAATACACATGGCGGCTGGATAGCACATCTTGATTCATTAGGCACAAAATGGGACCTTGTAAGTTCTGGTTTTAGAAATCCCTTTGATCTTACTTTTAATGCCGCAGGAGATATGTTTACTTTTGATTCGGATATGGAATGGGATTTTGGTCTGCCATGGTATCGCCCTATCCGCATTTGCCATGTACCAAGCGGAGGCGAATTTGGATGGCGCCCGGGAACAGATAAATGGTCTCCTGCGTTTCCGGATAACTTACCCCCTATTTTAAATGTTGGTCAGGGTTCTCCCACTAGTTTTTTCAGTGGTCAGGAGGCTCATTTTCCTGAAAAATATAAAAGTTCACTGTTTGCTTTTGATTGGAGTTTCGGAATTATTTATGCAGTACACCTTGATGTAGATGGTGCTTCTTATAAAGCTAAAGGAGAAGAGTTTGTTTCGGGTACTCCATTATCTTTAACGGATGGTTTGATAGGGCCGGATGGGGCGCTTTATTTTCTTACCGGTGGCCGTAAACTGGAATCTAGTTTATACCGTGTTTATTATGGAGATAACACGCAAAACACAGAACCACTGGCTGCAGTACCGCTAAATGAGGAACAAAAAATCAGGAGAAAATTAGAAGAATTTCACGGACAGCCAAAACCTGGTGCGATAGATTTTGCATGGCCTTATTTAAAACACACCGATAGATTTATCCGGTACGCAGCACGTGTTGCTGTTGAACACCAGCCGGTAAGCCAATGGATGGAAAAAGCGCTGGCAGAAAAAGATCCCGTTACACTGACAGGAGCCATCATTGGGCTTGCCAGAAAAGGCGATTCCACTGTAAAAGACCGTGCTTTAACCGCATTGATGGGCATTAATTACAGCCAGCTGTCAGATGAGCAACAACTTGATCTGCTTCGTGCTTTTGAGTTGGTGCTGTATCGTATGGGATTGCCAGGTGCAACTGTAAAAACGCAGATGGCCAATTATCTTACACCTGTATATCCCGCTAAATCCAACGAATTAAACAGGGAACTTAGTAAAGTACTGGTGTACATTGATGCACCGGAGGCCATACAAAAAACAATGGCGCTACTGGCCGTTGCAAAAGATGATACCACCAACCAGAATACGTTTACAAACTCATCTGACCTTATCCTGAGAAACCCTCAATACGGCATTGATATCGCAAACATGTTATCAAAAGTGCCGCCTGCCCAGCAAACATTTTATGCTACTGTTTTAAGCCAGGCGAAAGAAGGATGGACGCCTGAATTGAGAGAGCAATATTTTCATTGGTTCTATACTGCTTTTACTTACAAGGGTGGCCATAGTTTTGTTGGCTTTGTAGACAGGGCCCGTAAAAATGCGTTGAAAAATGTAGACAAGGCAAGTTTTGCTTATTTCAATAAATTGTCTGGCGATTCGCTGGTTCAAAAGGGAGGCAACGATCTTGCCAATAATATCAAACAACCAAAAGGGCCGGACGTAGACTGGAAAATTCCCAAAGCTGATTCAGTGGCAGCAAGCGGTATCACCAACCGGGATTATGAAAATGGAAAAGCTATGTTTGCTGCATCCCTTTGTATTCAGTGCCATACTATGAAAGGCGAAGGCGGTAATGTAGGGCCCGACCTTACACAATTGGGTAGCCGTTTTACTTATAAAGACATGCTGGAAGCCATCATTGAGCCGAATAAAACGATTTCAGATCAGTTTGGCTCTACCATCTTTTACCTTAAAGACGGCGGCTCTGTATTGGGGCGGTTGATTAACCA
>JANYFI010000190.1 GCA_025362765.1 Ferruginibacter sp.
TTGCGGTTGCGATTCCATTTCCTGTGCCTGAAAAAGACGCTGCGGATTTTTCGGCTAAAGTACTTGACCGTTTCAGCAATCCAAGTATAGAACATCAATGGATAAGTATTACACTAAACTATACGGCTAAATTAAAAATGAGGGTAGTGCCGGTGCTGCAGCGTTATTACGGGGAATATAAAACTGTGCCTAAACACATAGCCACGGGTTTTGCCGCCTGGTTGTTATTTATGAAGTCAGTAAAGAAAGAAGCCAACAATTATTTTGGTGAATACAATGGTAAAGATTACCCAGTTAAAGATGAAACAGCACCTTACTTTTTTGATTTATGGCAACATTCCGCTGTTGATAATCTGGTAAAAACTGTTTTAAGTAACACTGCTTTGTGGGATACCGACCTAACTTTGCTGGAAGGTTTCGCGGACACTGTTACTATTAAACTCCACAAGATTATGCAACAGGGTATGATGGCCTTAATCGACCCTGCCGTAAATGCGCAATAAAAATATCAGCCTTAAAATTACATCGATGAAAAAGTTTATGGATGAAAATTTCCTGCTCAAAAATGAAACGGCACAAAAACTTTATCATGATTTTGCCAAAGGAATTCCCATCATTGATTACCATAATCATTTATCGCCGGAACAGATAGCGAAGGACGTGCAATTTGAAAACCTTACCCAGCTTTGGTTGTATGGAGATCATTACAAATGGAGGGCCATGCGGGCCAATGGGATAGATGAAAAATATATTACCGGCGACGCAACAGACTTTGAAAAATTTGAACAGTGGGCAGCGACGGTTCCATTTACTTTACGCAATCCTTTGTATCATTGGACACACCTTGAATTGCAACGTTATTTTGATATTGATGCCTTACTATCTCCGGCTACGGCAAAGGCAATTTATGATGAATGCACGGCTAAATTAAAAACCCCGGCATTTTCAGTGAAAAACCTGCTGCGCAAAATGAATGTAAAAGTGCTTTGTACAACAGACGATCCAACAGACAGCCTTGAACATCATAAGCAGTTACAGTCGGATGGGTTCGAGATTAAAGTTTTGCCTGCGTTCAGACCAGATAAAGCCATGAATGTAGATGACGTAGAGAGTTTCAATAGCTATGTAGATAAATTGCAGGAAGTATCGGGGATACTGATTTCAACCTGGGAAGAATATTTGCAGGCGTTAAAAAGCCGCCACGATTTTTTTGCAACAATGGGTTGTACCATCAGCGATCATGGCCTTGAACAGTTATATGCCGTTGATTACAATGAGGCGGAGATAAAAAATATCTTCCGCAAGCTCACTTCGGGCGAATCAATTTCGCAACCTGAAAACATGAAATTTAAATCTGCGATGCTGATAAAATTCGCTCAGTGGGACCATGAAAAAAATTGGGTGCAGCAATATCATTTGGGAGCGTTGAGAAATAATAATTCACGGATGTTGAAAACATTGGGTGCAGATACAGGGTGGGATTCCATTGGCGATTTTTCACAGGCGAAACAGTTATCTAAATTTTTAGACAGACTGGATAGTACAAATCAGCTGGCTAAAACAATCCTGTATAATTTAAACCCCGGCGATAATGAGTTGATGGCAACCATGGCCGGAAATTTTAATGATGGATCAGTGGCCGGTAAAATTCAATATGGTGCGTCCTGGTGGTTTTTAGATCAGAAAGATGGTATTATAAAACAGCTGGATGCCCTTAGTAATATGGGTTTGCTGAGTAAGTTTATCGGCATGCTTACCGATAGCCGGAGTTTTATGAGTTATCCGCGCCACGAATATTTCAGAAGAGTTCTGTGCAATATTTTGGGCGAAGAAATTGAAAATGGAGAACTGCCCGATGATATCAGTTTAACCGGAAGTATGATACAGGATATTTGCTTTTACAATGCGAAGCAATACTTTGGGTGGTAACTCCGCAGCTCATTTCCGTACTTTAATCACCAGCTTTTTTATGAGTTGATTATCTGCGGCAATCAATGGTGCGTGCACATCTTCGGGAAAAAGTATTACAAATTGCCCTGCGGCTAATTCAAAAAAAGTAGTCGGCTGATCGTTGTATAATAGAACGTCCTTATCCGCATCATACAAACCCGCTGGTTGAACACAGGTTCCTCTTGGCCGCCAGCCAAACCGCTCCCTGCCCCTAATGCAAAGCTGAATATCAATGTGCTGGTTGTGGCATTCAAATTCCCTCACTGATGCAGCTTCGGCAACGCCATACTGTTCAGAAAATATCGCCCTGATTGTTCCTTCTTCAATTGTGTAGATACCAGGCTCCATATCTTCAGGGTTAATACTTTTGATATAGGCAAATGCCTTTTTAAAAAGTGGATGCATACAAATATATGAAGCCGCATTTTCCATTGAATCTATAATCATTGCTGTTGTTATTTTTTATTTAAAGAAACACTCTTGTGGTTAAACCTATTAAATACTGCCGGCCTTTTGCCCTGCCATAAAAGACAATAGTCAAAAAAAACAGATAGTAACAAGTACTGTAAATTTAGCACATTATACACTCTCGCCGATAATTATCCAAAGCTAAATACGCAATTCCATTGCCTTTAAAACTTGTGCGCTATTTATTATTCCGTTATATCGTAAACCTGGTGTTTCACAACCAAAAAACCTTGAGTACTAAAGTGGTAAAAGAAGGTCTGATGAGGTAAACCGGAGTTTAGATGCTAAGGGCGACTTCGTTGGGGCTATTATTTTATTATAAATGAACTGCCTCATAATTTGCCAGTGAGTGCCGCGATAGCATCACGGTAATTGTCGCTTACAGGCAGTTCAAGCGTATCAATAAAAACACTCGACTTACGAACAGCGGTTATAAATGAGATGGAAACTATGTAAGATTTATGTATGCGTAGAAAAGCGTCAGCAGGCAGTTGCTCTTCAATTGTTTTCATAGGTACTCTTGTAACGACAGGCCTTTGCGAACTTTTTAAATGAATTTTTATGTAGTCCTTTAAGCCTTCAATATATACAATATCTGCGGTAACAATTTTAACCTGGCTGTAATCTACATTTACGAAAAAATAGCCTGTACTGGCGGGTATTTTAGGCTGCGCCTTTAAATAAAATAATTCCTTTGCCTTACCGCAGGCATTCATAAACCTGTCTAGCGATACGGGCTTAACAAGATAGTCTGTAACATTCAAATCAAAACCCTGCAACGCATATTTTTCATAGGCGGTAATTAAAATGATCATCGGTTTTACCGTCATACTTTGTATAAACTGCAGACCAGTAAGCCCAGGCATTTGTATATCTAAAAAAATAAGGTCTACGGGCTCCTGTTCCATTATTTTCATGGCTTCCAATGCATTGTCGCAAGCCGCTACCAGCTTTAGGTATGGCACTTTGCTAATGTTGTCTGTCAGCAATTCCAATGCCAGGGGTTCGTCATCTATGGCAATACAACGTATCATGCAACAAGGTTTATTTGTAACGAAACAGTAAATCGGTTC
>JANYFI010000220.1 GCA_025362765.1 Ferruginibacter sp.
GGGTTAAAATCTTTTTTCAAACCCCAGTACCAGTTTTTATAGTCGTTGTAATTGGAAGTGCTGTCCCGCTCAATCCAGTCTTCGTTGCAAATTGACCAGGATTCAATGATACCGGGTACTGCGTATAATCCCCAGTGAATAAGCATACCAAATTTCTGGTCCTGCCATTTATCTAATTTCGTTTTTACCAATGCATCCGTAGGCCATTCGTAGGTGGCAGACTGCGGATGAACATTTTGCTGAGCTCTCGTCAAACCAATAGTTAGTAAACAAATCAATGATAAAATTATACGGCGCATTTTTTTGTTCATTACAACTGTCATTTATGTTTAGGCGAAAAAATTCGATTTGCTGCAATCTACGCAATAGCGAAACAGCATAAATAGCCATATCAATTTATTCCCAGCATTCATTAATATACTGTAACAACTGGTATTGCAATACTTATACAAAAAATTGTATCAATTTCTACTTCCCACCGCATACGTATACACCACATACCCCCACGGCTCAATCATCCAGGGCTTGCCATTTAAGGTTTCACTAATGCCCATAAATACATTGTAAAGTTTGCCCCACATTTTTTTATCCGTAACGGTTACGGCTTGCTGATTGGAGGAAAGATTCAATATCACCAATACCTTGTTACCCTTTTTTCCCCTGGTAAAATACATTTGAATTTCATTTGGTGCAAACGCTGTATCCGCATAAGTTTTAACACTGTCCAGCGCAAAGGCGGGCCATTCTCCCTCAGCTATTTTTATCATCATGTGAAACATATCCCAGGGATATACCGCATCAAACCCACTTCGGCTCAGGTAAGGCTTATCTCCCTCTGCCAGCATAAAAATACCAGGATTAATCTTTTTAACCGCCCGATGCAGTTGCTCCAGAAAGAGCCCGGTACATTTCAGGCTACATCGCAGCGAAAGCCATCGATACTTGTTTTGGTAAGCCAGTATTTCATGCAGGCTATCATGCTGTCACACATCACAGAGTTTTTATAATCCAGTTGCCTGGTATCAGCCCAATCTACGGCCACCGCAGCATTGCTATTAGCATCCTTCACAAAAAAATCAGGCTGTTCTTTTAACCAGTGATGATCGCCTCCGCTATGATTGGGTACCCAGTCAATGATTATTTTCATCCCCTTTGCGTGTATAGTTTTAACCACTTGTTTAAAATCGGCTAGCGTGCCAAATTCAGGATTTATCGAAGTGTAGTCAGCTACTTCATAATAACTTCCCAGTGTTCCTTTACGATCAACCTTGCTAATGGGATTAATGGGCATAAACCAGATGGTTTGTACGCCCATATTTTTTAACCTGTCAATGTGTTCGCAAAAGCGTTAAAAGTTCCTTCTGGCGTGTACTGGCGGATATTGACCTCGTAAATATTTCCCTGCATTATCCAGGCAGGATGAAATTGCGGGGGCATTTTTTTAGACATTTTTTTGCTGAGCATCTACATTGGCAAAAAAAATAATTGCCACATTAAAAGACAAACTATATTTTTCATGAGAATAAAATTTAATCAGTCTACTAAGGTATCAAACTTGATGATAGCAATGTTGAAAAAAACGATGTCGCTTTTTTCCAAAAAAATTTTCATGACAATTAATAATTATAACAATGAACAATAACAACCAACACAAATCAATCAATCCGACAGACCTTCCGGAAAGTGAAATATTTATACAAAAAGAAATTTACCAGTATAAGCAGCCGGGCGATTCAGGAAAGCCACTTTACCCTGCTACAAAAGAAACTGGAAATATTAAAGAAGACAACAAATCAAGTAAAGAAGAAGGACTAAACGAAAAAAATTCGGCTGGTAATAATGGAGCCTATGAAGGTTTTGAAAATCCTCAGGAAAAATAGTGGCCATTCCTTACCATTAACCAACTGCTTTTAAATAACTACTACATTTTTCACCACCAACCTGCTGAATATTGTTGATTCATTCCCCTCGCCCACTCCGCTTGTATAACATAAGTAAACTAAAATGCTTTACTTTATATCTTTATTGTACAATCAACATTATTAACTATTATTCCTGCAAAAAATTAAAAGTTCCCGGATGTAGTTTATAGAAGGGCTGCCGCTAATTTTTTGCCTCTAGTCACCATGATTTTTAAACGTTTTTTTTTGGGATTGCTTTGGCGCATAGTACTGATCATTGTATTATCAGCAGCAATGGCCTACTGCCTTGAGCAGTTATACAAGGCACATACAGATGCCATATATTGGCTTAGCTCAGCATTGTTCCTGGGGTTGGTTGTATACCGGGGGGTAGACCTGTTTTATTATTCTAATGCTACCAACCGCAAACTCGCCCGTTTTTTTGACTCCATTCAATATGACGATTTCAGCATCAAGTTTTCGAGTGATAATACATTTGGCAAAAGCTTTCAGGGGCTTAATAAACAGTTTAATAAAGTATTGGAAGCTTTTAGAAAAATAAGGGCAGAGAATGAAGCCAGCCTGCACCTTGTAAATACAATTATACAAAATGTGCAGACAGGATTGTTACTGTACGATCAATATGGGCGCATTGAACTCAGCAACAGTGCAGCCTGTAAGTTACTGGGTTTTTACCGGCTTAAAAATATTGCTGAATTAAAAACAAATCATATTGAGCTGGCCAATAAATTAAGCGTTACTAACGAAAAACACTTTTTATACCAAGGTGCCAACGGCATTCAACTTTCTGTTAATATCGTTGCTATCCGGCTGGGGGGACAAATAAAAAACCTGGTATCGCTGCAAAACATACAACCGGAAATGCAACAAAAAGAAATAGAATCCTGGCAAAATTTAACCCGTGTGTTGCGGCATGAAATTATGAATTCGCTCACGCCAATTTTATCATTGATTGGTACTATGAAACATATTGTTGATACAGAATTACCTGAAACAGCCAATGACAACGGCGCCAGGGGCGACTTGCAGGAAGCGCTTCAAACACTTGAAAGCCGCGGCATAGGAATGATCAATTTCGTGGATGGCTACCGCAGCTTTACCAGTATTCCAGCACCTTCTTTTTCTGAGGTCAGTATGACGCCGTTTATTTTACAGCTGATGAATTTATTACAACCGGAAATGATAGCCGCCAACATTTTATTTACCATGGAAAACAATTCAGGTGACCAGGTTGTACAAGCTGACCCAGAACAGCTTTCCATGGTGCTGATTAATTTAATCAAGAATGCAAAAGAAGCCCTGGAACAAACGAAAAAGGCAACAATCAATATCCGGGTTTCAGCCCTTAATCAATGGTTGTATATTGAAGTTACCGATAACGGACCCGGAATAGAGCCGGAAGCAATGGAGGATATTTTTATTCCTTTTTTTACCACTAAAGAAAATGGCTCTGGAATCGGCTTAAGTTTGTCCCGCCAGATTATACAACAACATGGCGGCACAATCAAAGTTTTTTCTGAGCCAGGTAAAGGAAGCCGGTTTGTAGTGCAATTAAAAATAAAAGTGTTGGCTGCAACTGGCACTAACACTCCTTTGTAATGGTTTGTAAAAAAAAGCAATTTTAAAAAGCAGGTGCTAAAAGTGGAGATTTTTAATCAATACCAGCCAACGGTAGGAAAAAGAAAAAGCTCCGGTAAAAACCGAAGCTTATTTGTTCATAACGCTTTTTTTAAGGCGTTATCGTTCCATTGGTAATATATTTTATCTGTACAGCTTTCGTTGTATCAGTAGCTCCCTGCATACCACTTATTAAAATAGTGTATGCTTTTGCTTCGTCTACAGCAATTGATCTGCTGGCAATAATATTGTCTCCGTTGCTAACTTTTATATCAATGTTGCCCGCTTTTATTTTTGCGAAACCGCTTACTGTTCCAAAAGCCGCATTACTGTCAAATGCACTACCTTCTCCTGACGAAATGGCTATTTTAGGAGTGATGGAAGAATCTGGTATTGCATTGATGTATCTTACAAAGGCCTGTCCTGAAGTTACAGTTAGGTTGTTAAGAGAATCATTCACAAGAATCGTGTGATAGCTTCCATTTTTACCCACAGTAAAAAGCGAATAATACATGCTGTCAGCAAAATTCCCTGTTGTATTAGACAGGATCGTTCCTGAGTTGGCATCCAACACCGTTATATCTCTTGCGCCTGTATATACAGGAAGGTAGTTGCCGGTATATCCATTGTATCCTATAGGACTATTGGTTAAATAATTACCAGAAAGCCGAACGCCAATGGCTTCCTTATCAGGCGCAAGATTAAAGGCCATTAGCCCCGCCACGGGAGTAGGTGTATTGGGAGTTTCATCTTTTTTACAGGCCGAAAAAACCATCGCTACTACCACTAAACCCATAAAATAACTACTTATTTTTTTCATACTTAAAATTTTTGTTGAACCTTAACATGTGAAAAAATAATGCCAGTAAGCGGTCAAAAATATTTGTTTGCTATATCTTAACAAGTTTTTTTATAAAAAAAATATAAAATTATTGAGTGTTGAAATAATTGTTAAATAGCTTCATCCACCAGGTACAATATTGATAAGTAATTTTTCTTCACGGCACCAGACATTGCCATTTCGCAGGTTTTGGTAGAGGAATAATAAGCGTCATATTCGCCGCCCTTTAATTCGTTTGCTTCGTGGCTCGTGGCCGATGCGGTTAATGCAGGAAATAGAAATCCACGGTCGCCTGCCATACCGCAGCAGCCGGTATTTTTGGGGACTGTTACATCGTTGGCAAAATGTTTGGCAAGATTAATAAACTTTCCCGTGGTATTCATCTTTTCCAGCGAGCATACAGAATGCAATGCAATCCTTTCTTTTTTATGATGTACAATTGCTTCCGGCATAATTATATCATGTAAAAAATCAACCGCATCAAGAATGGTTAAACCGTCGAATTTCTGTTTGTTTTCTTCATTCAGACGCGGGCGCAGATGATGCAATGTATAAGCGCAGGAACTTACATCAATCACTACCGTTAGCTGGCCTCCCTTAGTGGATTTCCACAAATTTTCTATAATGGAATTGGCCGTAAAAGCCGCTGCATCAGTAAATCCTTTTGAAGAAAAAATCTGGCTGCAGCAACTGCCGCTAACATTTTCCATTACATTTACCGCAACACCCGATTTGTTACAAATACTTATAAAGGTTTGCAGAATGTTTTTTTTCTTTCCTGCATAAGTTCCCAACATCCTTGAAATACAACTGGGAAAATATACTATTGATTTTTTTGTACCTGTACTAATGATTTGTATTTTTAATACACGGGTATCTGGCACCCCGCTAATTTGAGCAGACCACAACGGCATTGCTGGAATAATTTTTTTAATGGCGACCGTGATATTAATCATGGCTTTCTTTCCCAGCAGTTTGTTGAGGCCATTTCCCAATGCCAATCCTGTTCTGGCGATATTTTCTGTTTGCTTAAAATGTGTTGCGATAAAAAGCGCTATTTTATTTGCCGTGGCGCTGTGATTTTCTTTTCGCAATCTTTTCACCAGGTCACCCGTATTGATGTCAACCGGGCAGGCGGTAGCGCACAATCCATCCACCGCACAGGTATCCATTACATCATAAGCTGACTGTTGTAACAGCAAATTATAATTTGCCTTATCGCCTGCAATTTCTAATTTTTTTAATGCCCGCCTGATGACAATTCTGCGTCTCGGCGTTGCTGTAATATCACGGCTCGGGCATTTATGTTCGCAATAGCCGCACTCAATACACTTATCTACTTCCTCCTCTACCGGCGGTAGTTCTTTCAGGTTTTTTATGTGTACATTTTTATCTTCATTAATAATTACGCCAGGGTTTAGCAGCAATAGCGGATCAACAGCGAGCTTGATCTTTTTCATAATTGCATACGCCTCATTGCCCCATTCTGTTTCTACAAAAGGCGCCATATTCCGCCCCGTGCCATGCTCTGCTTTTAATGTGCCGTCATATTTCTTTACTACCATGTCTACCACTTCCCGCATGAATAAATCATACCTGTTAATTTCCTGGGTTGTATTAAAGGACTGCGTGATAACAAAATGAATATTGCCATCTTTCGCATGTCCGAAAATGATGGCGTTATCGTACTCATATATTTCAAACAGTTTTTGCAAATCTGCAATGGCATCGCCTAATTTTTCAACAGGAAAAGCAATGTCTTCCAATATCACCGTAGTACCGCTTGCCCTAACTGCGCCTACTGCTGGAAAAAGCCCTTTTCTCACTTTCCACAAAAAATCACGCTCTGCAGCATCACTCGTAAATACCGGTGCATTGTATAAAGAAAGGGTTGGTGTTGATAACAGGAATGTACTGACTCTTTCTTCCAAAGCCGTCCAGCTATTTTCCTGAAATTCTATCAACAAAGCCGCTGCTGTCGCAGGCAATGTTTTTACCAGCGCAGGCATGCCAACTAAATTTTCTACAGCACGCAAGGACGCCCTGTCCATTAATTCCACCATGGCAGCGCCTGCATTCGTAAGCGGAACGATGGCTTCGCAAGCAGCATCAATGCTGGTGAAGTATAGTAGAGCGGTAGATTTAAATCGCTGATCAGGTACAGTTTGTAAAACGGCTTCTGTAATAAAAGCCAAAGTACCTTCGGCCCCTATCAACAGGTAAGCCAAT
>JANYFI010000232.1 GCA_025362765.1 Ferruginibacter sp.
TACAAAGCAAGCCCGGCCAGTCAGGATGGTTTTGCAAAGTTTCGTTTACCGTGCTGCTATTTACTTTTACATGTTGCAATTGCAAAAAAGCAATGGTGGCATGTACATTGGGTTCATATTGATTAAACATAGTGGCCCTGATAGTTTTATAATATTGTAAGGAACTTACTTGAGGAAGGAGGAAAGGCGTATCGTTGTAAACAGGTTGGTAAGTTGTAACATTAATTTGATAAATCATAATTTTAAAAGGTTGTAAAATACAACCTGCCTTTTTTTAACAATCAACTAAAAAAAATAATACCTTCAATAACCCATAAAAATTATCTTTCCCGTAATAACGAATACTTGTACCTCATGTCTGCAGAAAAAATGGTAATACCCGGCGAACTGGTTCGCAGGCTCCGGAATTCAAAAGGTGTAAAACAATCCGTGGCCGCAAAAAGGATGTATATTTCGCAGCAGGCCTTTTCTAAATTGGAAAGCGCGGAAAATATCAGTATGCCAAAATTGCTGTTGGTTATAGCAGCGCTGGAAAGCAGCCAGCATGAATTTGAAATAATAAAAAATTTTACTCTCCTTTAACGGATTAATGCTACCCCTACTTTAAAAGCCTGTATTGATGGCTAACAGGTGATGTGTCGCTATGTATTTTACCCTAAAAATGTGTTATGTAAAACACTGCTCATTTACCCACCCGCTTTTTATGCATGTTTTTTACCGTTTATAAAAATCGATGTGCCGCATTAGGAAAGGATGTTATATTTTTGGCCTATGCGATACATACGTTACACCCTTATAGCCATTACCTGTTGTTGCACCGCCGCCCATGCACAGGAAAAATGGGACCTGCGTAAAATTGTGGATTACGCAGTTACTAATAACATCAGTATTAAACAGGCTGATGTGCAAACAGCCGTTAACGGACTTGTTTATAAGCAAAGTAAACTAAGCAGGTATCCAAATGCCTCCATAAGTCCTAACATAAGTTACAATAATGGGCCCAGCCAGGATGCTTCGTTTAATATTATTAACCAGGGATACGTGGGTTCCAATGTTCAGTTTCAAACAAGTGCCGACATTTTTAACTGGTATAGTAAAAAAAACACCATCCTCGCTAACCAGTGGGAACTTGAAGCGTCAAAAGCCAATGTTGATAAGCTGAGAAATGATATTTCATTATCAGTAGCCAACGATTATCTGCAGATTTTACTTGCGAGAGAGCAGGAAAATATTGCCCAGGTGCAGCTTCAGCAAACACAAGCGCAGCTTTCGAACACCCGAAAATTAGTGGACGCCGGCTCACTGCCTGAATTAAATGCCTCAGAACTGGAAGCTCAGGAGGCTGTTGATAGCGCTAACTATATAAGTGCAAAGGGCAATGTGGTTCAGGCAATTCTTGTGTTAAAATCTGTAATAAATATGGATGCAGCTACTTCTTTTGAGGTGGCTGTACCTCCCGTTGATCAAATACCAATTGAAAAAATAGCAGACCTTCAACCAGATGCCGTATATGCATTGGCAATAATTAATTTGCCCCAGCAGCGTTACAATGAATTCAAAATAAAAGCAGCCCAAAAAACGGCACAGGCAGCGAGAGGAAGTATGTATCCCACTCTTTCCGCATTTGGCAGTATGGGCACAGGTTTTAATAGTATTGTAACGCACGTGACAGGCTTATCACCCGCTATTGGAAAAATTGGTAGTGTAAGCGTAAATGGAACTTCATATGACGTAACCAATCCGTATATTATTCCTAGCTTTAGTAAGACTGCATTTTTAAAACAATACAGTGAAAACTTTCGCCAGTCTGTTGGATTAAGTCTAAATATCCCCCTCTTTAATGGTGCACAATTGCGTACCAATTGGGAGCGAAGCAAATTAAACATCAAAAATTTAGAACTTCAAAAAGAATCCGACAACCAATCAATCAAACAAAATATTTACCAGGCTTATAACGCAGCCACCGTAGCGCTGGAAAAATTTAGTGCAGGTCAGAAAAGCGTGACGGCATCTCAGCGAACAATGGATTTTGCGCAAAAAAGATATGAAGTGGGAATGCTGGGTACCTTTGAACTAATCACACAACAAAATAATTTATTCAAAGCCAAATTGCAGGATGTATTGAACCAATACGATTACGTTTTTAAAATGAAAGTGCTGGAATTTTACCGCGGACAGGGAATAAAATTGTAACAACATTGGTGCGCCAGATTTTGTGAGTTGGAATGCACTGCTTGTTTGGTCACGGTTTTTATAAAAAATAATAAATAAAATATAACTTCATCTTTTGTTTGAGCACAAACAGGGATAAAACTAATTAACATGAGCAAAACTGTAAAATGGATTCTTTTTAGCGTGATCGGTTTAGTAGTAATACTGGGCGGATTAAAAGCGGCTGGCGTATTTGGTAAAGACGAAGGGTTAAGTGTTACAGCAGAAAAAGTACAGAAACGAACGATTACCGAAATTGTAAATGCCAGCGGTAAAGTATATCCTGAAATTGAAGTAAAAGTAAGTCCCGATGTAAGCGGCGAAATTACTGAACTGGATGTACAGGAAGGCGACAGCGTAAAAAAAGGCCAGGTAGTAGCCCGCATTTTTGCGGATATCTACAGCATACAGGCTACGCAGGCTGCCAGCGGTGTAACCCAAAGCCAGGCGCAGGTAGCCAATTCACAGGCTGCGCTGGATGCGTTAAAAGCAACGGTAGATCAAACAGAGAAGGCCTATAACATGCAGAAGAAATTGTTTGATGATAAGGTAATCAGCAGCAACGAATTTTATGTGGCGGATGCCGCGTATAAATCCGCGCTTGCCAATTTTAACGCCGCCAAACAAGGCATCAGGGGCGGACAGGCCGCAGTACAAAGCGCTGAAAGTAACCTGGCAAAAGCCAATAAAGATTTAAGCCGTACCGCCCTGCTGGCCCCAATGAATGGCGTCGTGAGTTTACTAAGTGTAAAAAAAGGCGAACGCGTAGTGGGCAGCAATATGATGGCGGGTACAGAAATGCTACGCATTGCTGACATGAGTAAAATTGAAATAAGGGTAGACGTGGGCGAAAGCGATGTACCAAAAGTGCATTTGGGCGATAGCGCTATAGTAACAGTAGATGCCTACAGTGACAGGAAATTTAAAGGCCTTGTAACACAGATTGCCAGCAGCAACAACGGGGCGAGTACGCAGAGTGCGTTAGCCAACACCAGTACAGACGTAACAAATTATAAAGTGTACATACGCCTGCTGCCTGAAAGTTATCCTGACTTACTGGGTAAATCCAGCTATCCTTTTCGTCCGGGAATGAGTGCCAGTGCAGATATTCAAACAAAAACCCATGCCAACGTACTTAGCGTTCCTATTAACGCGGTAACTACACGTGAACAAATAGACAGCACCAAGGCCGATAAAAAAGTAGTGGAAGGACAGCAAGCCACTGTGAATGCGGACGACCTTGAAGTAGTGGTTTTTATATTAAATAAAGATGGTATTGTGACTAAGAAAAAGGTAAAAACGTCTATTCAGGATATTAATTATATAGAAGTAACGGATGGCCTTGCCGAAGGCGAACAGGTAATTACCGGCCCCTATGATATTGTAAGTAAAACATTAAAAGAAAAAGACAAAGTAAAAGTAGTAGACAAAAAAGAATTGTTTACGCCTAAAAAATAATAAGGTTTTTTATTTAATAATAACATTGCATGCACAACCTTTCATTTGAAATGTTGTGCATTTTTTTTTGATCATCTAATTTAACCCAACCTCGTTTTGACATATAAATTAAGGCTGCTTATTTTATTCCTCTTTAGCAGTTCTACCCTGTTTGCACAGCAAATTCCGCTAAGGGTAACCATTGCTGCTTTACAAAATAATGCACTAGCAGGCGCTACGTTACAGTTATACACTTTACCAGATTCAGTACTGACACATTCACAAACCGCTTTGCTTAAAGGAAACACTTTTTTAGTAAAGCCATTCTCCCCATTGCTTTTAAAGGCATCCCTTATTGGATACGAGACAATAGAAACAACCCTCGTTGCTAAGGATACTCCGTTATATCTGGCACTTGTTTTTAAGCCAAAACTAACCTCGCTAAAAAGCGTGGAAATAGTAGCAAGAAAACAGCTGATGCAGCAGGAAGATGATAAGACAATTGTAGATGCCACGGTATTAGCCAACAGCAGCAGCAATGCCTACGAAGTGTTGGAAAAAACACCGGGTACGGTAATTGACCAGGATGGCAATGTATATTTAAGCAGTACCACGCCAGCCACCGTTTTTATCAATGGCAGAGAAATGAAACTCAGCAGCGCCGACATTGCTTCTTTATTAAAAAGTCTGCCCGCAGGCAGCGTTGCCAAAATTGAAATATTGCGCAATCCTTCCGCTAAATATGATGCCGCCAGCAGCGGCGGTATTGTAAATATTGTTTTAAAAAAAGGTATCAAACTTGGCACCAGCGGTAGCTTTAATGCAGCTTATTTCCAAGGTGTGTACAGCACCGAGACGGCGGGCATTAACCTGAATAAAAGCGCCGGTAAAATCAACAGCTATTTTAGCTATCAATATACCAAAAGAAACAATTACGAAGCGCTCACCAGTAACCGGCTGATTGCTGCTGATTCTTCCTTGCTAAAACAAAATTCCTACACCTCTTATCCTTCTGTAAATAATTATTTTGGCGGCGGTTTAGATGTAGCGCTCACAAAAAAACTCAATATCGGGTACGATGTCAGGCTTACCAATACAAGCAGCACCAGCCAAGCCAATAATAGAAATACTATTTATTACAATCCAACGGTTAATGTGTTAAACAACAGCCTTTCTGATGTTGCCAATAAAACAGGCACCTTGTTTATCGGCAACACCATTTCCTCCAAATACAAAATTGATTCGGTCGGCAGTGAGTGGACGATTGAAGTGGATTATAATTATTATAAAAACGACAATACGCAGCATTACATTAATGATTTTATTTTCCCTTCAATGCCGGTTGTAAATGGCAACGGCCTAAATAAAAACGATAAAAATATGTATGTGGTACAAACTGATCTGTTACTAAAGCTGCCATCAAAAATTACGCTGGAAACCGGGCTTAAATTAACTGCCAGCAACAGCTACAACAGTGCCGGTTATTTTTACAAAACCGGCAACGGCGATGTTCAGCCCG
>JANYFI010000282.1 GCA_025362765.1 Ferruginibacter sp.
ACCTGAAAATCGTCGTTTACGATAGCGCCTGTTTCAATAGTATCGGAAGGTGCATTATAGGCGTCATGTTTAAGGAAACGCTTTTGAAAGACCAATATAGTTATTACACCCGTAGAAATAGAAGCGTCAGCGAGGTTAAAAATAGGGCGAAAAAATTCAAAATCATCTCCACCCCAAACAGGTATCCATTTGGGAAAATGGGCACCACTGATGATAGGGAAATAAAGCATGTCTACTACTTTACCATGTAAAAATCCGGCATAGCCTTGTTTTGGAAAAGCCGCAGCAATATGGCCCGGGAAACTGTCTTCAAAAATCATCCCATAAAACATACTGTCAATTAAATTACCCAGCGCACCCGCAAATATCAATGCTGCACAAACTATAAACCCCCTGTTGTATTTCTTTTTCGTAATATTTATCAGGTACCAAATACCAAATATTACCGCACCCAACCTGAAAAGAGTTAATAGCATTTTACCGGCTTGTCCACCAAATTTCCAGCCATAGGCCATGCCCTCATTTTCCACAAAATATAGCTGGAACCAACTACCTAAAACATTGTGCGATTCATTTAGGTAAAAATGAGTTTTAATATAAAATTTTAATACCTGGTCTGCCAGTACAACTAAAAAAATAATCAGTGCGGTGTTTCTTAATTTCATAATAGGTGGCAAAGATAATAGTTTGCACTG
Organism: Ferruginibacter sp.; assembly: GCA_025362765.1. Classification (GTDB taxonomy): domain Bacteria; phylum Bacteroidota; class Bacteroidia; order Chitinophagales; family Chitinophagaceae; genus Ferruginibacter. Next base: position 696 of record JANYFI010000282.1, read on the forward strand.
TAAGGTTTATACGGTGCCGTAGTAAATTGCAAGGTTGATGTCTTTTTAAATAAAATTACTACTCTTCAAAATAAACACGCTTTACGCGCTGAGAAATACCGGTTAATATCTCATAAGGAATGGTTTTAGACCAGTTGGCAACTTCATGTACTGATAATGTCTCCCCAAAAACAATTACCTCATCACCTTCAGTAACGTTTGTTCCACTGATATTCAGCATAGTCATATCCATACATACTACACCAATAACAGGTACTAAATTTCCATTCACCCACATCTTGCCTTTACCATTGCTTAACGACCTTGGATATCCATCTGCATATCCTATGCGCACGGTAGCAATCAGCGAGTCTTTTTTAACCGTTCCTTTTCGGCTATACCCTACTGTTTCACCCGCCTTTACTTTTTTTATTTGTGATATGGTGGTTTTAAGCGTAGTAACATTCCTGAGCTGTTGCTGTATTAAAGGGCTACTGTCAATACCATACAACCCAATTCCTAACCGTACCATATCCAGTTGTAAATTTTTGTGCCGGTGGATAGCCGATGTGTTTCCGATGTGGCGCAAAAAAGAATAGCTGGTTGCTTTTTGCAAAGCAGTACAACTTTGTAAAAAGATGTCCGCCTGCGTTTGGGTAAATTCATCTAATGCGGGTGTATCGCTTGCCACCAGGTGAGAGAACACAGACTGCACTTTAAATGAAGAAGCTTTAAGCAGTTCTGCCAGCAACAAGATGTCCTTAGCTTCAAAGCCCAGCCGGTGCATCCCCGTATCGAGTTTAATGTGTACAGGGTAACTGGTTATTCCAATCTGTTGCAAATAATGCTGAAACCCTTTTAATATTGAAAAGGAAAATAGTTCAGGTTCAAGATTATATTGTACCATCAGATCATAAGTAACCTCCTCCGCATTCATTACCATAATGGGTATCGTAATACCAGCTTTACGCAATTCCACTCCTTCGTCGGTATACGCCACAGCAAGGTAATCCACTTTATGAAATTGTAATAAATTGGCGATTTCGAAACTGCCGCTTCCATAACTAAATGCCTTTACCATGGCCATTACTTTAACGCCGGGATGCAGCAATTGCTGGTACTGTTTAAGGTTATGTGTAATGGCGTTCAAATTAATCTCCATTACTGTCTGGTGTACTTTTTCTTCCAGCAAATGACTCAACTGCTCAAACTCAAATACCCTTGCACCTTTTAACAGGATGGTTTCGTTTTGAAAATGAAGCGAATAAAACGACTGTTTAAATTCGGCTGTTGATGAAAAGAAAATAGTATCAGGAATATTTTTAAAAAAAGACTTTTGTGCGGCGATTTCGGGACCAACTCCAATAAACCGGTTTACTTTTTTTTGTTCTAATATTTCAGCCACAGCAGCATATAACTGGCGGCCACTTTTACCTGATTGCAAAATATCACTCAAAATAAGGGTTCGGTTCGGATGCTGTTGCTGCTGCACCAAAAAGTCGAGCGCAATAGTAAGCGAGTTTATATCCGCACTATAGCTGTCATTAATAATAGAGCAATTATTAATTCCTTTTTTAAGTTCAAGTCGCATTTCTACTGACCGCAATTGCCACATTTTTTCCGCAATAAAAGTATCGGGAAGTTGTAGATATAACATTACACACCAGCAGTTAACAGCATTTTCAATACTGGCTTCGTCACTAAAAGGGATTTTTATTTGTACAACTTCGTCTATTGCCGCATCGCGGTGATCCATGGCCGAGATAATAGTATAGCCATGCCCTTTTTCTATTGAAGTAATTTGTAAAGTCGCTTTCGAATTCCAGCTCCAGGAAAAAAGTTGAAATTTATCAGCGCCCCTTACATTCCCGGCAAAAGTATTTATAGCGTTGTTCACATCGGGGTTATCGGCATTAAAAATCAGCACTTCACTGTGCAAAAAAAGTTTAAGTTTTTCGTTTATCTTTTGCCTGATATTTAAAAAGCCTTCGCTATGCGCATCGCCGATATTTGTAAAAATACCTATACGGGGCGCAATCATTTTTTCGAGCCATTGCATTTCGTCTCCGTGAGAAATACCCGCTTCAAAAATACCCAGCTCATGCGCTGCATTAATTTGCCAAACACTTAAAGGCACCCCAATTTGAGAATTATAACTTTTTGGACTTCGTACAATATTATAGTTTGTCTGCAATAACTGGTACAACCATTCTTTTACAATTGTTTTTCCGTTACTACCCGTGATGCCAATTACAGGCAATGTAAATTGTTTACGATGAAAAGCAGCCAGCAATTGCAGGGATTGCAATACATCTGTTACCAGTAAAAAATTAGCGTCGGGAAAAGAAAGTAATCTTTCCGGACTAATCTTTTCTTCTACAACAAAACTTCGTACACCTTTTTGATAGAGCTCGTCTATAAATGAGATGCCGTTTCTTCGTGGCCCGCTCAATGCAAAAAACAGGGAGCTTGCCGGAAATAATAATTTGCGGCTGTCCGTTAATAAATGTTCAATAGCGCCCGCTTCATTTTGTTGCACCCATTCTGCCTTTATGGTTGGTGCTATTTGAGGTATTGAGTACAATGGTTGTTGAATTAAGAATGAAAAATTATTCCTGACTATCCAGGGTATCATTTTTTTGAGTGCGCAGGATTGAATAAAAAATGGAACCGCTTATACAAAAAACAATTACCAGCAGCGAAACCCATACCGGGAAATGTATCCATTTTTCCATCAGCATTTTTGCGCCTATAAACAATAACACAATGGCAATACCTTGCTGCAAATAGCTAAATTTATCAGCCGCACCCCGCAATAAAAAAAACAGGCTTCTTAACCCGAGCACTGCAAAAATATTGGAAGAATAAATCAACATTTTTTTAGCAGGGTCGGGTATAACGGAAAAAACCGCCGGAATAGAGTCCAGCGCAAAAACAATGTCTATCAACCCAAGCATCACCACAACCATTGCGAGCCTGGTAAAAAATAGTTGCTTGTTCTTTATAATAATAAACCTGCCATCCGGCTCCGCATCCGTTGTACGCATAACTTTTGTCAGCAGCCGTAACGCCCAGTTTTTATCAGGGGTAAATTCTTCTTCTTCACTACTGCTAAACATTTTAATGCCGGTGTAAATTAAGAATATGCCGAACAGGTACATGATCCAATCGAACCTTGCTACCAGTTCGCTGCCTGCCGCGATAAAAATTATTCTGAATACAATGGCCATTAAAATTCCTGCCAATAATACGCGGGAATAATTTTTTTCCTCTACTTTAAAAAAGGAAAAGATGATAATAAAAACAAAAATATTATCGATGGAAAGCGACCATTCCAGCAAATAGGCAGAAAGAAATGAGATGGCATCGGTTTTACCTGAACCTCCATCATCACTTACCCATATAAATGCACAAAAAGTAAACGATAATAATACCCAGAAAACGGTTTGAACCAGCGCTTTTTTTATAGTGACAACCTGGTTCTTTTTACTTAATAACCCAAGGTCAAAAATAAGGGCAACAACAATTACCGTACAAAATACCAGGTATGAAAATTTTAGATCACCCATTGCTAATGTTTAGTATATTTTCTTTTGCGCCACCATTGATAGCCTGCTCCAAAAAGACATACCAGCAATATTGGAGCCACTATATTAATCATTTGCCAAAGAGAGCGTTCACCTGCTATTTTTTTTTCGTCAAGTAAACGCAGGGTGTAGTCTTTTGCTCTGGCATCCAAAATATTGTTTTTATCTGCGAGGTATTCGGTACAATTCAAAAAGAAATCTTTATTGGCATATTGAATTTTAGTATACTTATTCATCCCCATTGGCAATGGACCTATTGATTCTGATACCTGGTTTAAAACAATATCTGCGTCCGCTACTACAATTATTTTACCGGGTGTTTTAGCCTGCCTTAAAAAATCGATGTTATAAGCTTTCAAGGTGTCTAATTGATCCTGGCTGGCACGGTTGGCAAACATGCTGGCAAAATTACCCTCCAGTAAAACTGCCACCGGAATATTTTTTCGGTTAAATTTCGACACATCCTCCACTGTTTGCAAACTGTTCAACTGTATCCTCGCTGGAGTTGGTAAGGTATAAGCACTGCCAGAAGAAGACAATAAAACTGTTTTAGTAACTCCCACAGCTTCTACGGTATCAATCGAATTGGCAAACTGGCCCAACACATCCGCCTGGTTTTTTACAATGGCATTGTCTGACCCTGCTTGAAGCAATGGTGCATAAGGCCAGGGCAACAATTGTTTTTGGCTTTGTCCCCCTACTGATCCAACTTCTACCGGTATTTTATCACAATGCTTATCAGCTAGTAAATCTGTGTTGATACGGGCACCGAATTTAAATAGCAAATCGTTTATATTCAAATCTCTTGAGTAGGCAATCAGTTCACCATTCCGGAGGCTATCCCGTTCGGCATACAGCACGTCCATAAAAAATAACAGGCGGCCTCCATTCATTACATACTGGTCCATCTTAAATTTATCTTCATCTGTAAATTTAAGGGTGGGTTTTACAATTACAATTGCAGCATACTCAGGATTTAAAAAAGGTTGCTTTTTTACGTCAACTGTATCTACAATAAAATTTTTGCCCAGGGTTTCAAAAACATCATGCACGGGTAAAAAACCAAATGGAGGTTCGCCGTTACCATAGGCATACGCTACCACAGGTACATCCTTTTCTGTAAGTTTTTGAATGGCGTTGGCAAACTTAAATTCCAGTAATGCTTCTGCACTGTTCAATGATTGTTTGTCTAAAACATCATCTGAATTAAATACATTTTTCTGCACCTGTCCCTGCAAAAGATCGATTGCGATTGTTTTACCGCCATATTTTAATACAGCGCCGGGAAATATCTGGCGCTGGGTTTTACCCTCCCCTTCCTTAACCTGTACCTGTTGATTGGTGGGCCGCAAGCCCAGGCTAATTAACGAATCAAATACATTGGCTTTGGCAGAATCATCCAGCCCTTCTCCGGGTATTTGAAACTGGTATTGAATATTGCTGCCACCGTAGTTTTTAAAATTTTCAAGCAATTCCCGCGTGCTGTTGGATAGCTTTTTAAATTCAGATTTTACATCGCCGGCCAGCAGTACAGTTATATCTACTGTACTATCCAAATTTTTCAATACTTTTTGTGTAGAGGAAGAAAGGGTAAATCTTCGCTCATTTGTAAAATCAATTCGACTGTGCCATTTTGAACCCAGCCAATTGATCAACACCAGCAGCAAAATTGCTACCGGCAACCAGGCTTTGCTATTACTTATTTTTTGAATAATTGATTTCATGAAAATGTACTTATCGTTTACGCAGGTTTTGCACAGTGATCAACAGAAATAGAAAAATAAAACTCAAAAAATACAGGAGGTCACGGCTATCGAGCAGCCCCCTGCTTACGCTGCGATAGTGAAAGTCTATGCCCGCCATTTCAATATAATAATCAGCCTTTCCCTGAAAAACGGGCAGTTTACTCACGGCATTAAAGCCAAAGTAAAGTAATAAACATACAAACGCACTCACCAAAAACGCCACCACAGCATTATTTGTAAAACTGCTGCAGCAAAGGCTGATGGCGGCAAATACGGCGGCAAGTAAAAACAACCCAATATAGCTGCCAGTTATACCTCCGGTATCAATACTTCCCGATGAACTTAAATTTTTGATGGTGAAAACATATATAAAGGTGGGAACAATTACAAAAAGTAACACTACTAAAACGGCTGCATATTTTCCAGCAACTATCTGCCACCGCGACAAGGGCTTTGTTTGTAAAATTTCAAATGTACCCGTTTTAAATTCCTCGGCAAGTGAACGCATCGTCAATGCCGGCACTAAAAAAATTAAAATCCAGGGCGATAGTTCAAAAAATTTATCTAAGGACGCATATCCAAAATCAAAAATATTGCTGTCTTTTAATACAAATAAAAAAATACCATTCACCAGCAAAAACAAAATAATAGAAATATAACCAGTAAGGCTGCTAAAAAACTGGTGCAGCTCTTTTTTACAAATACTCAACATAGACATAAAATTGCTGCAATTTACTACTTAGCCCATTACAAATAGTGGTTTTAAATGAATTGCGGATTTAGTGAACCTGTATATTGGAACATAAAAAATGACGGGGAACGGCAAAATAGGTCAATGGATGGTTGCTATTGCTTCCAAACGAAAATAAAAATTAAAAAAATATTTTTTTGGTGCAGCATTTTGTAAAAAGTCCCTGTCATTGTAAAAAATAAGTTAATTAAGTATTTATTACAGCTTGTCTTTTTACCAATACATAAAGGCTTTGAGAAAATGTTTGATCCCATGGATTGAACATTTATCCATCAATTTACTATAACAGGTCGTTTACCAAAACCGACTGCACAGTCCCGCTTAACAGCGGGATTTTTTTTATGGAATTAACTTACCGCCGTCATCTTAATAGAAATATTTACCATGAAAAAAATAATGATGATTGCTTTTGGGATTTTTGCCGGCCAGCTAATGGCTCAAACTGAAAAAAAATTACCACCGCCGCCGCCT
>JANYFI010000313.1 GCA_025362765.1 Ferruginibacter sp.
AAGCCGCCAAAAGACTACGGCATAAAAACACAGCCCCAACACACAGAAGCCATCATTTTTATTCCGTTTCCTTTTGGCCTGTCGCACTTGCCGCAAAGGCTGGTCGCTAAGCATTTTTTGCTGCATTTTATTTTTTATCACTATTAAATTTTACAAGATGAAACAAACAATTACAGTTGATTTACCAAAGCAATTAGAGCTTATCTGCCAGCTTTTAGAAATCACACCACAGCAGGTTTTACAAAACTTTATAGATGATGTAAGCCTACAGGTTGGCAGCAGTGGCAGCGATGAAAGAAGGATGGCCGTTGAATATTTTATGAGGGTTGGTTATGGGATGCACCGGTATGATTTTGACCAGGTGGAACAAATGTTTGATGGTTTAAACTGGTTGCGATGGCAGTGGCCGGGCAATGATGAAGAAAAGGAAAAGGCTTATCAAAAAGAACGTACAGCATTTTTAAAGCAATGGTTCAAAGAATGGAAAGCAAAAGAAAAGAAGTAATCATAAGGGGCTGGCGCCCCTTATTTTTTTCTTTCAATTGAAAAGAAAAAATCAGCTATTTTTATGACGTAGAAAAAAGTTCTTTGATTGGCTGCAGGCGTTGGGGAAGGTTTTTGAGAAGTAGCTAAAATGGTGCGGTAATTATTATCCATTCGGGCTCACCATGAGCGGCATATCTTCTAAAGCGGCTGGAAAACAATCTAACAAATACAAGTTCGGAGGCAAAGAATTAAATAGTGGTGAGTTCAGTGATGGAAGCGGATTAGAACAATATGATTTTGGTGCAAGAAACTACGATCCTCAAATCGGAAGATGGCATACAATAGATCCTCTTAGTGATAAAATGCGCCGCTTCTCTCCTTACAATTATGCTTTTGATAATCCGATACGATTTATAGACCCTGATGGAATGGCGCCGACCGATAGAATTCTTTTTGATAAATCTGGCAATGAGATAAATCGAATAAAAGAAAACGCTGCGGATAGATATTATGTCAAAGACGATAATGGTAAAAGCCAATGGGTTACTACCACGAAATCAAACGGTAAAGTTACATCTGTAGAGAGTACAAATATTACTGAAGTTTCTGCTAAACCCACTACAACAACTCCCGATGCTGCCAATGCGGAACCTAATGGGCTTACTATGAAACAAACAGGGGATAAACCTGGCGGAGAAGAGCAGAGTAATTTAACTGGTTCAACAGCTACAAATAAAATTTCTGCTGAAAATAGTTGGAAGTCAGGATGGGGTGATGAGCTCAATATGTCAAACTATTCAGGCGTTGTTACTGGAAAAGAAGGAAGCCTCATCACTACAGACGCATCAACAAATAACGGTAAAGTCGAAGGCGGTTCTGTTACTGTCGGAGGCGTCCTTACTTTAGGATATGGCACAGATGCTTCCGTTTCGTTGGGTGTTGGCGCATTTGGATATGAGGGGCATGTTGGTGTAGGTGTTGGAAATGGTTTAGGGCAAGTGTCTGCTGGTGGTAGCCATACATCAAATGGGGCAATAACTGGAGGTGATGTAACCTTTAAAGCAGGAGGAGGAACTTTGGCTGCGGTAGCAGCAGCAGCTTTTATTATTTCTACAGGAGGATTTGGAGCTCTTGCATTTTAGAGGCTTAAATAAAAAATAAGAAGATGAAAAATAACAAACCGCCGTATTTACTTGGATTACTTTGCTTAATTCCGTTGATAGGAGCTTTTGTTGGGATAGGGCTAATCCTATACGGTATTTTTAGATATAAAGATAGGAAACTGATTATTATAGGTTCTATTGGTTTAATCTTTACAGTAGTAGTTTATTCTTTCGTTTTTTATAACTTAAAATATGCTAAAAGCACAGCAAAGAATTTTGCAAAAATATCAGAAACAGAATTGAATGGGTTAGTAAAATCAATTGAGTTCTACAAATTACAGAATGGTGTTTATCCCGATAGTTTAGAACAGATAAAAGCAACCGATAAGACAGCTTTAATTTATGACCCATTGTTAATTAGAAAAATGGACAATACTATAAAGACAACCTTCCAGTATAAAAAGATGGGAGATAAATATTCTTTATTTTCAGTTGGTATAGATGAAATACCCAATACAATAGATGATATATATCCCACCATTTTTGACAAAGACTCAACTAAATTTGGGCTAATAAAAAATAGAAAATAACTATATTTTTTTTTGCCCTTGTTGGTGTTCCCGAAAAAAGCAAGCTCCGTTTAGCGCAAGGGTGTCGGGCGGGTAAGTGAGTTAGCAATCCTTGTGCTTGTATAATTTAAGAGATAAAAAAAGCCGCAGCGTTTGTTGCGGCTTTTTGTTTACGAAGCATAAGCCTGCTGTGTATTAAAATCCCTTATGTAAGCAGTAATCATTTTAAGCACCAAAGTTTTTTCTTCTTCCGGCAGGGCAGATATTTTTTTAAATTGGTTAATCAGTTCAGTATCTTTTAAAGAAGCCTGGGCTTTGCTCTCATTATCACCCATCACTAAAAAATCAATGGTGGTGCCAAACACATCAGCCAGGTTCTTCAATACATCCGCAGGCGGATAAATATTTTTAATCTCATAGCGGGCCATCTGCGTATGAGAAATAGCAATCTTCTTTGCCAGGTCTGCCTGAGTGATACCTAAATTTTTTCTAAGCTGTTGTATGCGTTCACCCATTGTCTCCAAAGGTGATACTGTCTTTTTTGCTGCCATGTGTTTATCTTTTAAGAAGAATTATCCACACAAAAGTATTAGTAAATACGAAGTAAATAGCCTTATGCGGCGTAAAGTGTGGAAAAGATAATCGTATCTGGTTTTATATATTCGTCTTATAGGGTTTATTTTGTGCAAATAAGACGATTAAAAATTTATCCACATGGAGTTAAAAGACATTAAGCAACAACTAACCATTAACCAGGTGTTACAGCACTACGGTTTAAAGCCTGATAAGAACGACCGTTTAATTTGCCCCTTCCACAATGATAAAAATCCCAGCCTGCAGATTTACCCAAAGACAAATACCTACTGTTGTTTTAGCAGTAATTGCAAAGCTGGTACCGGCGACCAAATACAATTTATAGAACTCAAAGAAAACTGCAACAAACATGAGGCACTAACAAAAGCAGCAAGTTTAATAAATGGTAATCCATCAACACCGCAATCAGCAGCAGCAAAATTATTTATCGAAGCAGAGCCGTTAGAAAAGATTGCAGTACTAACAAAGTTGTTTAAATATTTTACCAAGGCATTACCATTAACAAAGAAAGCGGTTGATTATTTAGAAGGCAGAGCCATCAATTATAAATTACATGAAGTTGGTTGCAA
>JANYFI010000317.1 GCA_025362765.1 Ferruginibacter sp.
TTCCCTGGATGTGGCCGGTATTTAACCAGATTTTTTTGATGGTGTTTTTAAGTCGCTGGCTTCGCAGGAGCAATGCTACCACCGGTGCCGAGTGGTTAAAAACCCGCTTTGGGTTAACAGACCGTGGGGTGGGTCAAAGCCATAAAGTAGTAGTGGCTTTTGCCCTTATTTTATGCATTGGATACATGGCGTATGCCTTTGTTGGTGTGGGAGAATTTCTGCAAATTTTTCTGCCCTATGAACGCATAAAAGACGCGTTGCCATTTTTAAATCATGGTGAAGCTGCTTTTGCAGCAGGCTCAGATCAATACAAAGCGGCACTCGAAATTTCCAAACACAGTACCGCCCAGTTTTATGGTGTCAGCATTTGTTTGATAGCGATGCTGTACAGTATTTTGGGTGGTATGCATGGCATCGTATTGGCGGATGTAATCAAGTACATGATTATGATTGTATGTTCTTTATTTGTTGGCGTTATTGCAATGCGACATTTGAGTTCCACCGGCATTGATGTATTGAGCAGGGTACCCAAAGGATGGGACTCGCCGTTTTTTGGCATGGACCTTGGCCTTGACTGGACCAATAAATTAACTGATGCAAAAATAAAATTAGAAAAAGATGGTTATCAGTTCTTCTCAGCTATCATGGGTATGATGTTGTTCAGTGGTATTATGAAGAGCATGGCCGGACCGGCGCCGAACTATGACTGCCAGAAAATACTGAGTACCAAAAGCCCGGAGGATGCAGCCAAAATGAGCGGATTTATTTCGGTGATATTGATGCCTGTAAGATATTTTATGACAATGGGACTTTGCATTATGGGCATATTGTATTTTAAAGATCTTGACCTGCAACATGGTTCAGACGGCTTAATAAATTTTGAAAACATCATGCCATCCGTTATCAGTAAATTTTTACCCGTAGGTTTAATAGGGCTGGTGCTGGCAGGCTTTTTAGGCGCTTTTATGAGCAACTTCAGCGGCACGTTAAATGCAGGACAGGCCTACATTGTGAATGATATTTACCTGAAATACTTTAACCCGCAGGCTGATCGCAAGAAGATAATTGCGATGAGTTATTTAAGCGGTATTATAATGGTAATTTTTGGGATTGGCCTTGGGTTGCTTATCAAGGATGTTAATATGATTTTCAATATTATTACCGCCGGATTGTATGGTGGATTCGTATGCGCCAATGTGTTGAAATGGTATTGGTGGCGCTTTAATGCCAATGGATTTTTCTATGGCATGCTGGCGGGTATCGTGGTAAGTGCCATTCCGCCGTTGCTAAGCGTAACGGGCGTTACTACTTATTTTGATGGCACAAGGATGTTGTATTTTTTTCCGCTATTTATCCTGATACAATTCATCGCCTGCATTATTGGGACTTATAGCGCACCGCCAACTGATACGCCTACTTTACTAACTTTTTATAAAAACGTACGGCCATGGGGATTCTGGAAGCCGATACATGCAATGGCGGTGGCAGAGGATCCATCTTTCCAGGCCAATAAAAATTTGCCCATTAACATGCTTAATATTGTTTTGGGTATTGGCGGCCAGATATTACTGATGTTATTACCAATGTACCTTATCTTAAATCAATGGAGAGGGTTGGGCATTGTATTGGCCTTAACTGTGGTAATATTTATTATAATGAAACGTACCTGGTGGAACCGGTTAAAAGATTTTTGAGTTAACCTTTAATAACAACCCTGATGCCGGGCAGCGAACACTTCGCTGCCTTTTTTTGCCCCTTCGCTTACGCAAAAAAATACAGCCCGAAGAATCGGGCCGTATTATCCTTTTACCTATGCTTGAAAAGTCATTTTATTGGGGAAGCAACACATGATCAATCACATGTATTACGCCATTGCTTTGGTTTACATCCGCAATGGTAACATATGCCACACCACCTTTTTCATCTTTCAGTGCTACTTTTTTACCCATCATCATGGCTGTTAATTTACCGCCTGCTACGGTAGTTAATGTCGCTTTTCCGTTACCTTCTTTAATCATTTTTATAAGATCAGCGGCACTTACTTTACCTGCGACAACATGGTACGTTAGTATACCTGCCAGCATGGATTTGTTTTCTGGTTTCAGCAAGGTGGTAACGGTACCTGCGGGCAATAAATCGAACGCTTCATTGGTTGGGGCGAACACCGTAAAAGGTCCTGCGCTTTGCAAGGTTTCAACCAGGC